>CAZLPC010000399.1:0-3385 GCA_964561305.1 uncultured Anaerolineae bacterium | reverse complement strand
TGGGGGATTAAACATTACCATTTTGGAGGAACCGATGACGCAATCACCGACTGTTGTGGTCTTGGCGGGTGGGGCCAATAGCCGTTTTTGGCCCTTACGCGAAAAATCTTTATATTCTTTTATGAATGAGCCGCTTTTGACCCGTCAGCTAAAAGCCTATGCCGATGCAGGGTTTGGGCGGGCTATCATCATTGCCAATCCCGAAAACTTGCCGCTTATTGCCACCACAATGACGACACTCGGCGATACGCTGAACTATGAAATTGTGGTACAACCCGAGCCATTGGGCATGGGCCATGCTATCTTGCAAGCCGAAGATTTGCTGCAAGCCGATGGCTATCCGCCTATTTATATCTGTCAAGTGAACGACGTGGTTGATCCGCAGCTACACAAGACGCTTTATGCGGCTTATCAATCGGGCAAGGCCCAAGCCTATCTGACAGGCTATCAAGTGCAAAGTTATTTTCCCGGCGGCTATTTGGTGTTGGCCGAAGATGGTCAACAGATTACGGGTATTTATGAGAAGCCGGGTGCAGGCAATGAGCCGTCGAATGTGGTGAATATTGTGGCCCACTTACACACTGCTACGCAAACATTGTTCGAGCATATTCATCGTTTATATGCATCCCGCCATCCCCGCGATGATCATTATGAAGTGGCCATGGCGGCTATGATGGCCGATCATCGGTTTGAGTGCGTGCGCTATGACGGCGATTGGTATCCCATCAAATTTCCGTGGCATGTGTTGGATGTAAGTGGTTTTTTTCTGCGGCGTATTGAGGGTCAGCAAATTCATCCCGACGCGAAACTAATGGGCGATGTTTCCATTAGTGGCAATGTCATTATCGAGGCCGGGGCGCGGCTGTTTCATGGTGCGTCAGTAGTAGGGCCAGCCTATATTGGGCCGGGGGTAATTGTCGGCAATGGCGCATTGGTGCGCGAGAGCATGGTTGGGGCCAAAAGCGTGGTGGGCCATGTCAGCGAAGTAGCCCGTAGTTGGTTGGGGCAAGGCGTAAACTTGCATCGGGCGGTCGTGCTGGACTCAGTATTTGAAGATCGAGTTAATTTTTCGGCGGGTTGTATTACGGCCAACCTGCGGATTGATCACGGCTTGGTCAAAAGCACCGTCAAAGGCGAACGCTTGATAACAGGTCGTGATAAATTGGGTGCAATGGTGGGCGAAGGTGCATTTATCGGCATTCAATCGGGCACAATGCCGGGTATCAAGATTGGCGCAGGTGCAGAAATTGGCGCATTCACCAACGTTACACACGACATCTTAGAGGGACAACGCCTGTATGTTGTGCAAGAAACCCGCTTGGTGGATGCAACGGGCAAGGCCGAGAAGGATTAGGTATGGAGATTAATCCGCATATCTTCAAAACCTATGATATTCGGGGCAAAGTGGGCGAAGAATTGCCTGCCCATGATGCGATGTATATTGGCCGCGCCTTTGGTACATATATTAAGCGTCACTATCGCCAAAATCGAGTGCTGGTGGGCTATGATATGCGTCCCAGTTCTGCTGATTTGCGACTTACATTGATGAATGGATTACAAACTGCTGGCATAGATACCTATGACATTGGCATGGTTTCTACGCCAGTATTGTATTGGGCGGCTTTTCGTAGCGGCTTGGCGGGCATTATCATCACTGCTAGTCATTTAGGCAAAGAATATAACGGCTTTAAGATGGTGGTAGGCCGTCAGGCCATTTATGGGGCCGAGATTCAGAACTTGCGTAAGATGATTGAATCAGGGGATTTGGATAGTGCTCCTGCCGATACCTTCAAATATTTAGATGTTAGCCAAAATTATCTCAGTTACTTGTCCTCGGCGTTTCGCTTTACACCTAAGCTGAAGGTGGTTGTAGACGCAGGTAATGGGATGGGTGGGCCCTATGGGCCAGCTTTGTTGCGGCGTATGGGCCACGAGGTGATAGAACTGTATTGTGAGCCAGACGGCAACTTCCCCAACCATCACCCTAACCCTGAAAAAGCTGCCAATGTGGCCGACTTATCGGCTAAAGTGCGCGAAGTAGGCGCACACCTCGGCTTGGCGTTTGATGGCGACGCAGATCGAGTGGGGGTGGTGGATGAAAATGGCGAGTTAATCTCTGCCGATAAAGTGATGGCATGGCTGGCCACCGATATTATCCCGCGCAATGGGGGTGGCACATTTGTGGGCGATGTGTTGAGCAGTCAAGTGGTGTTTGATATGGTGCGGAACAGTGGCGGCAATCCCATTCTGTGGCAGTCGGGCCATGCGCGCATCAAAGCCAAAATGCAGCAAGAAGGCGCGATTTTGGGTGGCGAAAGTAGTGGCCACATGTTTTTTGCCGATCGCTACTTTGGGTTTGATGATGGCGTGTACGCGGCGGCGCGTGTCGTCGAGCTATTGGCTGAACGCGGCCGACCACTCTCTGAAGAACTAGCCAAGTTGCCGCAACTATTCACCACCCCCGAATATCGCCCACATTGCCCTGAGGAGCGCAAATCTGAAGTGATTGCGGGGGTGCAAGCACGTTTAGGCGATTTATTGTTTGTGGATGTTGATGGCTTGCGTGTGCTGTATCCTAATGGGTGGGGCTTGTTGCGCCCGTCCGGCACAGAACCTGTGCTAAGTTTGCGTTTTGAAGCCTATACTGAGTCCGACGCACTTGCTTACAAAGCGCATTTGCAAGGCTTATTGAAAGAAGTCTATCCTGAAGTGGAGGACTTTTAGATGAACGAGCGCCTAGAACGGGCCCGCGTTGCCCTTGATGGACTGTCAATTGGCGATGGATTTGGTAGTCATCTTCCCTTTAGTGTTGTTTCTCAATTGCTAAAAATTGTGGGCGCACGTCGCTTACCGAATGGGCTTTGGTATTGGACAGATGATACCAACATGGCGCTCTCGATTTTTGAGAACTTACGTAAAAGTGGCGAAATAATAGAGGATTATCTCGCACAAAGCTTTGCAAATCATTTTGAATGGGGACGTGGCTACGGTGGTGGTGCTGCTGACTTATTGGTAAAAATGGAACGGGGTGGGGATTGGCGTATATTGGCTCCGGCCATGTTTGGCGGAACGGGGTCGTTTGGCAATGGGGCCGCCATGCGTATTGCACCACTCGGCGCATATTTCGCCGATAATATGGCTGCGGTGATCGAAAATGCCCGCCGTGCCTCCGTCGTCACCCATGCCCACCCCGAAGGCATTGCTGGTGGCATTGCTGTCGCAGTCGCGGCGGCGGTGGCCTATCAACATCGTGATGCTAACCTGAGCAGTGCAGCATTTTTCGAGCAAGTGCTGCCGCACATCCCCGATAGTGATGTGAAAAAGGGTGTTTTGGCCGCCCAAAAGCTCCCCGCCACCACCTCGATCATTGATTTAGTGCAACTAT
>CAZLPC010000398.1:1961-3386 GCA_964561305.1 uncultured Anaerolineae bacterium | reverse complement strand
GCGGTAACCATGGGCGCTCCTGCGCTGTCGCCCTATTCTTTACCTTGCGTTAGCACAATCGGCAGCCACACCACAAAGCGCGTGCCTGTGGGTGTGTTGTCTTCGATCCAAATGCGGCCCCCATGAATTTGTACAATCTCTTGCACAATGGCCAGCCCCAAGCCCGTCCCGGCAATATTAGACTTGGCTACCAAGCGCCCCCGATAAAACCGCTCGAAAATGCGCGGCTTGTCCTCCTCAGGAATGCCCATGCCGCTATCGGCAACCACCAATTCAACGCCGCGTTGGTCGGTACTGCGGCGCACCGTCACCTCTACAAAGCCTTCTTTGGTATAATTGAGCGCGTTCACCACCAAGTTGGCCGCCACTTGGCTGAGTTGGTTGCGCTCGCCCAAAATATCCGGCAGATCGGGCTGGGGCTGATAGAGCAGCGTAATGTTTTTCAGCGCGGCGCGGGGTTGATTGCCCTCTATAATGTTGCCCACAATTTGACCCAAATTGACGGCCTGCATCGTAATTGCGGAGCGTCCTAAATCCATGCGCGACAACTGCAAAATATCTTCGATTAAGCTGGCCAAATATTGAATTTGTATTTTAAGGCGCTCTAGGTGATAGGGCTGTTGGTCGGGGGTATCATTTTCTAAGAGATGCAGGCGCATCCCGATGTTGTTAACGGGGGTGCGTAGCTCGTGCGAGACATCCGACACAAACATAGACTTCAGTTGATCCAGTTCGCGCAGGCGCTCATTCAGGCGGGCCAGTTCGGCGGTACGATCATGCACTTTTTGCTCTAGGGTGGCGGCATACTGGCGCAATTGCTCTTTCATTGCCAGTTGTTGATAGCCCACCGCTAACGAGGCCGACACATTCCGCACCAGCGCCAAATGATCCGCCGAAAACGCATCGGGCTGGCAACTGGCCAAGCCCAACACCCCCACCAAGCCTTCATCGGTCACAATGGGCACGCCCAAAAAATTCTCAATCGCCAAAGCAGTCAGCACCGCCAGCATTTCAGCCGGCAAATGGTGGTGGCTGTTGTGCAGGTCTTTAATATTGGTCAAGCGCCCACTCAGCCATGTGTCATAGATAAGCGCGGGCGACAGCGGCAGGCGCTGGATGGTCATGGTGGCGGGGCGGTTGCTGGGCAATACATAAAACTGAATGGTCTCGGTTTGTTGATCGAACAACGCCATGGTGCAATAGTCGGCTGGAATGAGATTGCCCAGCGCATCAATCACAATTTGCACCAAGCGATCATAAGAGGTGGCGGCCAAAATGGCATTATCAATCTCGTACAACACTTGCCAATGATTGGCCGAGTTTTGTAACCACTCTTGCAACAAGCGTTCGCTAGTGACATCGCGCAAGATCAAATACAAAAATGGCTCATCGCCTGCATCAATAAAAAAGCTGTTGACCATAACC
>CAZLPC010000398.1:0-1927 GCA_964561305.1 uncultured Anaerolineae bacterium | reverse complement strand
ACGTGGGGGGGTGTCGGGCAACAACTGAATCAGATTGCGCCCCACAATCTCTGGCGTTTTGCTGCCCAGCATGGCACAAAATGCGGGATTAACATCCACAATTTGCCCTGTCGCCGTGGCCACCACCAAACCTTCGGGCGCATTGTTCAGCAACAACTCATAGCGCAAATTGGATATGGCAAGGGCATGTTCTACGCGCCGCCGCGCCCCGCTGTTGCGCCCCACCACCAAAAAAAGCGGGGTATCATCGCCTAAAAAGGTCGCGGTGACGTGCATTTCAAGCATCAGCGGGGTGTCGGCATCTGGCATCAACAACACCGCGTCTATCAGCGCGGTGCGGGCATAGTGGGTGGCGGCGACCAGTGCGGTGATACTTTCTTGCAATGTGGTGTTATGGGGCGGTTGCAAGAGGGCATAAAAATTGAGGCCAAGGGGTGCGCCGTGGGGCAAGCCCAACATGTCGCGTCCGGCTGGGTTCATATACACTATCGCGCCATCAGACAAATAGACCACAATCAAATCGTCCACACTGTCGGCAATTACCGAGAGGCAGCGTTCTTGGGTGTT
The DNA here is from genome assembly GCA_964561305.1 of uncultured Anaerolineae bacterium. Taxonomy (GTDB): domain Bacteria; phylum Chloroflexota; class Anaerolineae; order Aggregatilineales; family J027; genus J027. Next base: position 1,360 of record CAZLPC010000398.1, on the reverse strand, counting down.
TAGGCGTTGCAAAATAGTGCTGAGTGTTTCGGTTTGGTTGTTTTGCGGCAACGCAGGTGTCTTGGTGGGCACAGTGGGCGTGTTTCGCAGGGCAATCAGGGTATCGTGGCCGTTTTTCAGCACGCGCACTTCATAGGTGTTGCCATCGGCGATCAGGGTGGTGCTTTGGGGGGTGTCGGGGGTGGCTACTTGCAACAAAGGTGCTATTACCCGATGCGCCTGCTGGTTGAAGATGCTGGCCAGTGGTCGCCCCACCCAATCTTGCACCAGCGCCCCCATACAGCGTGAGGTATGGCTTTCGACAGATTGCACAGCATCCGCAGCATCTAGCACCAGCACCGTGCTGGCGTGGTCGGCCAACAGACGCGCCAATGCAGATGTTGTTATAAATTGGTTAACAACCCGAGAATCTGCCATTTTAGCAACATACTTCAGTCTACGTTATTTTCTGTGACGATAGTGATGTCTCGATACTTTGCCATTAGAAAATTATGACAAAAAGGCAACACGAAGGCTTTGTGTCAAAGGGCGAAAGCAATGATATTATCTGAGACCACTATATTGTACAGCAAGATACACCGATTGAATAGGTAAGGGGGTACATTTCAATTTTGGGCAGAGTTTAAGGGCGACCACGCTGAGATCGCCCTATAGCCTCATGCCAACGGATCATCAAGGTGTTGCAAGGCATGGGCAGCAGCAAGGCGCACCATGGCGCTGTCATCGTGTAAACACAGTTCTAGGGTGGGGCGGGCGGCGGGCATCCCCAATTGGCCAATGGCTTGAATCGCGGCGCGGCGTAAGCTCGGAAAGCGATTTTGTGTAAGGCTGTATAATGGCTCTAATACGCGCTGGTCGCGCTGACGGCTTAGATCGCGCAGGGTTTCGCGCACTTTGTCAAGTTTGGGCAGGCCTTCGACTGCCAGAAGCGTCGCCAATTTAGTTAACAAATAGTCCACGTCGGCTTTTTCTTGGGCGCGGGCCGTTGTGAGGGCGATGGCTTTGGTGGCGGCTTCGCGCACTTGGGGGTCGGGGTCGGTGTGGGCCAGCGCTTCGAGCGCGGGCAACAGCGTGGGTTCGCCCAAGCGCCCCAAAATCAAGGCGCTATACAGCCGAATCTCGGCTTCAGGATGCACCAACAGTTCTTGTAGCGGTACAATCATGGCGGGGTGGGCAATGTTGATGAGGGCTGTCACTGCGGCCGGACGCAGTTCGTCGTTGGGGTGCTGCAACATTTGGATCAGGGCCGGAATGGCCGTCGCGTCGCCCAAGTCGCCTAAAATAGCCGCCACCAGCCAAAACCACGGGCTGTCGTCGGTCAATACATAGTCATAGATGAACGCAATTAGGGGATGGAGGG
>CAZLPC010000397.1:1374-3410 GCA_964561305.1 uncultured Anaerolineae bacterium | reverse complement strand
AAGTGGCTTTCGTGGGGGGTATCAATGTCTCTGAGCATAATTATCAGTGGCATGATTTTATGGTGAAAATAAGCGGCCCCCTAGCACAGGACTTAGCGCAAGATTACACCAGCACATGGAATGGGCAAACTGTTACTTTTGATGTGCCGCAATTTGATGATGATTTTTTGCTGAATCAATGTGCGGGGCGATATGCCATTTTTGACCATATTTTGCATATTATCGGCATGGCTAAAAAATCATTGGTGATCGAATCGCCCTATTTATTGGGCGATCAGATTGAGCTAGCTATTGTCGAGGCAGCGCAGCGTGGTGTACAGATCACTGTTATTTTGCCCTATCACAGTAACAAGTGGTTGTATCGGGTCTGGGTTCGGAAACTCTATCGTCGTTTCGACCATCACAATATCACCCTGTATGGGTATCGGGGTGAACACGATATGACCCACGCCAAGTTATTGATGGCTGATGATGCATTGGTAACATTTGGATCATTCAATTTTTTTGAGCTGGAAGGCCTTACTCAAAAAGACCTTAATATTTTCACGCGCAATTCTGATTTTGTGAAGCAAGTGCAGGGCTTAATCGCGCAAGATATGGCCGATAGTGTTGTAATTCCTCAACCCCAAACCACATTTGGGCGCTTTAGCTATGCGTTGTTTTATAAAGCAGTGCGCTGGTGGACAAATCGCTTATTAAAAAGCGAGCAATGGCGCTCGCGCTATTGCTAGCCCAGCGCCATTTTGCCATCCAATTAGTTGCTAATGGCCCAATCTACGGCATATTGGGCGTGCAGGTGGGTGGTGTCAAAAACGGGGACAGGGCTGTGGGGTTGTTGAATCAGTAAGCCGATTTCGGTGCAACCCAAAATGACCCCTTCTGCGCCAGCGTTTATCATTTGCTGAATAATAGATTGATATTGCTGGCGCGATGGCTCTGTGATCACCCCATGCACCAGTTCTTGATAGATAATATCGTGAACAAGAGTGCGTCCGGCATCGTCCGGAATGCGAATGTCGAGCCCGTGTTGCTTTAAGCGTCCCGTGATGAAGTCTTGCTCCATGCTATAGCCTGTGCCTAAAAATGCAATGCGCGTTAGGTTTTGGGCGTGGATGGCAGCAGCAGTGGCATCTGCGATGTGTAAGAAGGGGATGGTAATGTTGGCGATGATCGCGTCGGCGCTTTTGTGCATGGTGTTGGTACACAGCACCACACAATCGGCCCCAGCGTGTTGCAGTTGTTGGGCAGCTACTATCATGGCTTGGGTGGCATCGTCCCATCGATTTTGGTGCTGCATCGCTTCAATCTCGGCAAAATCTACTGATACCATCACACTTTTCGCCGAGTGATGCCCACCCAGCTTGGCTTTGGTCATTTCGTTGATAAGCCGATAGTATTCAATTGAGGACTCCCAACTCATACCCCCAATTAAACCAATGGTTTTCATCACAGTTCCTCTTAATGGTGGTAGGTGCTGCCATAACCCCCACGGCAGCACCATAATAAATCGGGTGTTAGTTATAGATACGATAGGTGATGTTGATAGTTGCAACACTGCGGTTATCAACTCGCAAAATGCCGCGATTACCTTCGTCGGTGAGAATAGCGAAGATTGTACCCGGTTGCGGATTAACTGCCGATGTATTGGTAGCTACGCCAGATACTTGATCGTAATGCGAGGTTTGATAGTCTACGCCCGACAGTTGCCCAATGCGTGCATTGCCAAGCATGTTAAACACATTTCCATCCCATGTAAGGTCAAGATTGGCCCCAAAGAAGTTGAGCGATTGACCGGTAGTCAGTGTAGCCGAGGCTTCGACGGCAAGGCTACGATCCACCTTATAAGAAACCGTGAAAATGTTATTGGCTTCGCCCGCCGTTCCTTCATCAACTTCATCATTAAGATCAACAATCACACCCAAATCGGGAACAAAGCCTGTGTTGACGACAGTATTGGTAAGGGTGACAGTAACAGTTTGACCAGCCGCTAACCCGCCCACATTTTGCGCGGTGTATACCTCGCCGGGCCGCAAGGA
>CAZLPC010000397.1:0-1364 GCA_964561305.1 uncultured Anaerolineae bacterium | reverse complement strand
AAATGCCCCAGCATTGTTTGCGCCCTGATTCAAGATCGTAACCGTTAAAGTCATTGGTGAGCCCGGCTGGGGCTGGCTGGGGCTAACAGTCACATTGGTGATGATTAAGTCTGGAAAGGGCGACACTTGGGTTGCTGGAGGAGTAGGAGTAGCTGGTGATGGCACAATTGGCAACACAGCATACAGACCACCGGGATCAAAAACAGTCACAAATTGGGCCGAAACCCAGCCCGGCTGTTGCCCACTAAATTGAATGAACAACCATGAATAATCTTGGTTGCGCCCAACTACCGTCACTTGATCGCCCGGTCGCAGTCGGCTTTGTTCAGGATAGATTGTGCCGGGGCCACTTCTCACATTTAAGGATTGTACATTATTGGTAACAGTCGCCACCAAGAAGCTGGGTGTGGCGCTGGCGGCCACCGTGGCAGTTGGGTTGGATGTCGCAGTTGGGTTTGTTGTTCCAGAGCCAGAACCAACGCCACCAACAGTTGGGCTTTCTGTGCCAATGCCTGCACGCAGCACGCCGTTATCATACACTGCTAACGTTTCAGTGCCGCCAGTACCCGTTAAAGCCACCACATAGACGGTTTGGGACAGAATACGGTTGCCATATAAGGCAGGGCTGATGGGGCCGCTAACTAAATTCGGTAAGCGCAATTGAGAAACACCTGTTTTTAAGGCCTCGGGGTTAACATCGCCGTCACGAATAACGATAGACAGCGCATATAAGGTGTCATAACCCGACACTGACAACGCGCCCGGCACATCACCAAAACTAGCGACATAATTAGCGATAAAAGTGCGCCCCACAGTGGTAGGGGTGCTGAAAGACCAACCGTCGGCCCCAATTGTGCCCGCAAACAGGGCATGGTCTAGCGCAAAATCTTCGGTGGTTTCGGCTTCAAATATCGCACGCATATCAGGATAAATAAACAAGCCATCCCAACCACCTTCGCGTAATAACTGCAACGCTGTGGTTACACTCTCGATAGGGCCAAAAGCCGCTACGGCTTCGGGGTTTAGGTTGGCGATGCTGACCACTCCATTAGATAATTGTATATCATCGGTGGCTTGCAAGGTTTGGGTAGGCGCTAGGTTAAAACTATTGAGGGCGGCGCTAAAACTGGATAAGCCTTCGCCGGGGTTTTCGGCTGGTGTTTGTAGCAACACAATTTCTTGTATTTCCAGCTCAAATGCCAGATAGTTGGCTAGGGCTTGGGCATAGGTAGTTTCTGGCGCAACCAAGCGGAAAATGTTGCTGTTGGTGTCTTGTTGATTAAGGGTGCTAAGGCGTGCTGGCAAAAAAACAGGCGCGTTGGCCGCCGACAGAGCGCTAATATTCGATTCAATTAAACTCTCGC
>CAZLPC010000396.1:1784-3438 GCA_964561305.1 uncultured Anaerolineae bacterium | reverse complement strand
TACTCAGTCAACGTGGACTGGGACATATCAAAGACTCGGTTGAACTGATCAAGAGGCACGACCTAAAATGCCGCCTGTAAAATGTTCGATCACGTTCTCATCATGGCAAAGCATGGTGGCCAAGATCGTCTTGCCAAATCCACCCCCGCCCCGAAAGGCCGTTGTGGCAGCTAAAGGGCGCGTTTCGTCAGTATTGCAAAGGTGGGCCTTCATAATGTTGTATTCGGCGGGGCGCTCTACCAGATACGGCATTTTTTCATGCGCCATAAAAGGGACACGCGGCACATCGCAAGGAGCCTTCAGTTGCCCTAACAACGTCTCCCAGTTGTCTTCTTCCATGTCATAAAAATGGGTCTCGCGCATCCAACTTGGCAGTTTGTCTAGGTCGGGCTTGTTGCCCGCTACCATCACTGGTACAATGCAAACGCCTTCTTGCCGCGCTTGCCGCCATTCTCGCGTAACAATCTCAGACGACATAGATTCGGGCGAGGCGCACAGCACCATATAACGCACATTTTGTAATGCCTCGACAATTTGCTCCCACCAATTGCGCCCGCCGCGCATCTCTTCGCGGTCACGCCATACTTTTAGTCCGGCATTGATCAGCCGTTGACGCAATAGCTGGGCAAATTCACGATCGGTGCGGCTATAAGAAATAAAGACATCATCACGCTGAGACACGGCCCTGCTCCATCCACCCAAACCAATTTTTATGATGAGATAGTGTTAATTGTAGCCAGTGGCATTGGTTTTGCAAAATGCCAAGCCGCGCCCCTAGTCGCTGGTGTCCACGCCCCACAAGCGCACCGTGTTGTCGCCGCTGCCAGTGGCGAGCAGTTGGCCGCCCCCCGCAAAACCCAGCGCCAACACTGGCTTGCGGTGCGCAGCCAGTTGGGCCAAGGGGGTCAGGTCGTCGGCGTGCCACAGCCGCGCCAGCGCGTCGCGTCCGCCCGTCACCAGCAAGCGCCCGTCGGGGCTAAAGACCACGCTATCTATCGCTTTGCCGAGATGAGGAGCGTCTAGGCTGCCGACAATCTCGCCCTCTGGCCACGCATAGACCGTCACGCGCCCCGCCCGACTGACCGCCGCCAACCGATCTCCACTAGGGTTGAAGGCCAGCGCATTGATGCGCTCGGCTTGTTGATCGAGCGTGCGCACTGTGCCATTGGTCAGGTGCAGCGCCCGAATCGCGCCGTCCCACCCCGCCGCCAACAGCCACTCGCCAGCGTTGCTATACAGCGTGCTAGTCAGGTCGTTCTCGCTGGCGGCCCACGTTTGGGCGGCAGTGCCATCATAGCCACACATCACCACCTGTGACCCCACCACATAAGCCAGCCGCGCCTCGGTGGGGTGTGCCGCTACCGCCCCCACCGCCCCCCCCACCGCTATCTGGTGTGTATAGTTGGGCTGATCGGGCGCAATATTCCATAACCCCACGCGGCTATCATCGCCCCCCGTCAACAGCCAGTTGCCGTCGGCGCTAAGGGTGGCGGCCCGCACGGGTTCTTGGTGGCCCGTAATGCGTTGTTGATCCATGCGCTCGTCTATAAACCGATACAGGCTCACATCGAAGGCGTTGGCCACGGCCAAAACATCGTGCCGCGCCGACCACGCCACCGCCGTTATCCACCGATGCCGCAGCGCGTGTAGATCG
>CAZLPC010000396.1:822-1774 GCA_964561305.1 uncultured Anaerolineae bacterium | reverse complement strand
AGAATGTTTTCCGTGGTATCCGACATCAACACCGCCGCCAGAAGATCAGCAGGACAATCAGAATCCGCCGCCGCCAACCATCACCCCAACGCCGTCACCCACCGATGCCGCAGCGCGTGTAGATCGCGCAATAAATGTACATTCTCGGGGCTAATGGGCGCTCGGTTTAACATCTCGTCTATCCTTTTTGGCAGTCGCTGAGCCTATATGATGGGACACCATGCTACACCAATCAGCGCCACCAAACCAGCAGAAATCAGCACGAAGCCGTCGCACCGCTTGAACCGTGAAAAACTAACCTCGAAACCACTTAAAAATGGACAGGATGTATCTGTCTCTACGTGAAATGGCGCGGCCGTGCGGGATTTGTAGAGTCAGCATACATACTGACCAAGGTGGAGTCATTACGCGATCCTTTTTTCAAGGTTCTTCAACCTATTGAAAGCTGCCGCTTATTTGGGGAACACAGTTTTTTTATTGTTTGCAATCGGGGATTAAAAATGGCAAAGGGCAGACCGAAGCCTGCCCAAAATGGCGCACCGAGGGGGGAATTGGTCGGGTGCGCCAACCAAATCAGCGGCAAGTTAGGCCTCTACGGGGGGCAAGTGACCGCGCCGCCATTCGTAGAAAAAGAGACCGAAGAATACCAGTGCCAGCACCAATATAACCACGCCTGTTACAATACTCCCCGTGGCAACATTATCCCAGCCATAAGCCGAGAGCAGATTGCCGCGTAGGTTGCTGCCCGTCAACATGGTGTTGCGTAGCGTCGTGACGGTGTTTAACTCGGTTTGGGCTTCTTCAAGTGCCGCCTCGTCACCGGCTTCGGTAGCCGCAGCCACCGCCGCCCGCAATGTGCGCTGTACGCCGCCTAAAGAGGCATAAGTAGCACCCGGATAGCCCGCATTTTCGGCTGATGCTTGCATGTGTAACCCAATATACTCGGCGTATA
>CAZLPC010000396.1:0-812 GCA_964561305.1 uncultured Anaerolineae bacterium | reverse complement strand
GATTACCAGTTGTAATTTGCTCGCCAGCGTTTTCGGCCAAGCCATCAATCTCGCGCTCAGAATCGCTCAGATTGGCTTCGGCAGGAAAGCTGATTTGCTGGGATTCTAACTCGGCGCGAACATTATCTTGCATAAACAGGCCCAACCCAATGGCTACGCCGCCAAGCACCAACGCCCCTAATCCGAGGATGAACCATAATAGTAAAACACGCGCCCACATGGCGGCTGACAGACGATAATTGAGGTATTTCATGGTGTTTGTATCCTTTTTGATCAATTGTGAATTGGCAGATAAGCTTGTGCTACACACCACTTGGTTTGCAACGCATAGTAAACGATGTGGTGATGGTATAAAAGTTGAACAATGTTTGTTCCCCTTTGTACGATAAATAAATGTTAAATGAAAAAAGGGGCAGTAACAAGTTTCCAAATGTCATTTGTTTATAGTCAAACGTCACATTATAAAAATATCCTGTGGATTCTGAATGTTTTCTGGTGGACGGGATATATTCCGCGCCCGACAAATCTCGCTTGGTTGGGGGATATGGTACGATGGATTTCTGTAACCGCCCTGCCGACAAGGAGCTACTATGCAAACAATGATCAGTGCCCCGCCAGCCGGCCTGAAACTGGTCAAAGCGAAGTCGTTTAGCTCTGGGGTGATGGCGCTGATCTACGAACCGGCCCGCTAGCCAATCGAATCCAATATACTCAGTAGATCACAATTTGGTGTTTTGGGCTGGCACATAGGCACAGCCCGCGAAAACCGCACGGCCGCACCATTGTAGGGGCGATGCCGTTACCGCCCCTCA
>CAZLPC010000395.1:0-3451 GCA_964561305.1 uncultured Anaerolineae bacterium | reverse complement strand
TTTAGAGACGCTATGATGGGGGCGTTTTTGCCACGGGCGGCGGCCCCCGTTATCCGTGATGTTGATGATCGCACCGCCATCGTGCTGCATCATCAAGCGGGCGGCGTGTTGGGTGGCCAAAAAGGGCGCGGTGAGATTCACATCCATCACCTGCTGCCACTCGGTCAGATCGATCTCTAGGAAAGGCCGCGCCAAGAAATTTGAGGCGCTATTGACCAGCACATCCAACCGTCCGAACTGGTCGCTAATATGGGCGAACAAGGCCGCAATCTGCTCAGGATCAGACAGTTCGGCCTTGAAAATACTGGCTTGAACGCCTAAGGCACGGGCTTCTTGGGCAGTTTGGGCGGCCTCGGCATCTGAACTGCCATGATGCACCACCACATGCGCCCCTTGTTCGGCAAAAGCCAGCAGAATCGCCTTGCCCACACGCCGCGCCGATCCTGTCACTAAAACAACTTTGCCACCCAAGTCCATCACACTCATGCAAACATCCTTAGCGGCTGAATAAATTTTTTAAGATAAACCACACATTGGCCGGGCGCTCGGCCAAGCGCCGCATAAAATAGGGATACCACGCCGTGCCATACGGCACATATACTCGCATCTGATAACCCTGCCCCACCAATTCAATTTGGGTGTCGGGGCGGATACCATACAGCATTTGAAACTCGAATTGATTGGGCTGGATGTTATTGGCTTTCACATGGTCTAGCGTAGCAGCGATCATGTTGGGGTCGTGGGTGGCTACTTTGAGATATGCGCCTTTTTGGTGATTTTCGGGGGTCATAAAAAGCTGCATACACTGAATAAAATTGCTGTCTACGTCGGCTTTTTCAGGGAAGGCCACTTCTGGTGGTTCTTTATAAGCCCCTTTGCACAAGCGAATGGTTGCACCCTCAGCAGCTAGCGTCCGCATATCTTCCTCTGTGCGATAGAGATAGGATTGCAACACGGTTCCCACATTGCCAAAGTCGGCCCGTAGTTGGCGGAAAATCCGTACAGTGGCATCGGTATAAGCCGAGCTTTCCATGTCTATGTTAACTGTTGTCCCGATTTCGCCCGCCTTCGCCAAAATCTGGCGCATGTTGTCGGTACAAAAGGCTTCGTCAATATCTAAGCCTAGTTGCGTCAACTTCACCGAGATATTGGCGTTTAGCTGATGGCAATAGATGGCATCCAAAATGTTGAGATAATCCTCTACTGCGCCCAGTGCCATTTGCTTGTCATATACGCTCTCGCCCAAATAATCCAACGAGACCAGCAAGCCTTTTTCGTTGAGGACGCGGGTGGCAGCAATGGCCTCTTCTAGCTTTTCACCAGCGATGAAGCGGCGGGCAGCACGCCGCGCTAAAAAAAAGTGGGTGACAAAGGCCTTCGCCCAGCCAGCCCCAGACAGATACAGCAACAAGGACCGCATCATATTTTATTATCTACTCCATGCCCGGCAAAAAGATGCCAAAGGTGCTGCCTACGCCTTTTTCGCTTTCATAAAACAAGCGCCCATTCACCAATTTCATACACTCTTGCACAATCGGGATGCCGAGGCCATAGCCTTTTTGGTTGGTGACCACTGGATCGTCGCCACGAAACCATAGCTCCCCAAGACGCTCTAGCTCTTCAGGGCTAAGGCCCACGCCATTATCTTTAACCCGAATCTCAAGTCCACCTTCTACTTTGCTGGCTGTCACCGTGACTTTGCCGCCATCTTCAGTATATTTAATGGCATTTTCGACCAATTTATGAAGGGCTTGCTTCACACGGGTACTGTCTAGGTTCAGCAAAGGCAAGCCATCGGGCACTTCAAACACCACCTCGTGGCTCTTTTCGACGGCTTGCTCGCGGGCGGCTTTTTCAATTTCTAGCAAGATATTTTTAGCCATATCCATCTTGGGTTCGGCCCGAATACGCCCCACACGCATCTTCACCAAATCGCTAATATCGGCGACCAATCGCTCCATACTGATAACGTTATTGCGGATGGTGGTGGCAAACTGCATCTGCATGTCGTTTAGCTCACCTACCACATTTTTGCTTAACATATCTGAATAGCCACGAATACTGGTCATAGGCTTTCTTAGCTCATGAACCATGATCGAAATAAACTGCGAGTAGGTACGTTGCACTTCTTCAACTGCTGCTGCTGCCTCGTCTGATAAGACTTTTTCGATAGAAGGGTCTTGCTCATTGTTTACAGCTTGTTGCAGCAGCTTCACAATTTCGGCGATATTTTGCTTCATAGAGCCATCCGACTCTAGTTGCATTTCAGTTGCTTTGGCCAAGGCCGCCTGCAAGGGATTCTGTTCAGTCATGCGTTGTTGCTCCACTTATGGTCTCATCACGGATGTTGTTGGGCAGAACCCAATACGATTCTGCATATTGAAAACCTGCACCAGCACGGCTACCGATCTGCTGATGATAGGCTTGCACACTGTGGCGCATGGCCTCTATTGAGGGCCAAAAGGTGCTAATCTGCGATTGGTACATAGCAATCGCATTTATTTTAGCCTCAATTGCGGCAGATGGCATCTGTTGAACCCATGGTTTTAGGGTTTGGGGTATTTTTTGCAAGGCCTGTTGAATGGCCGCCATTCCATACAGGCGCGATTGGCTGCCGCCGTGTGTATAAAATACCTCTGGAGTAGTGGCACTATAGGGATAGTCTTCGTAAAAATACCAGTGTGTATTTTGGGGCCAGTTACTATACCGCGCTGCTCTGTTGACAATTTGATGGTCTACATGATTTCCCACTGCCAATGGCACATACAAATGGGTGATATTCGCCCATTGCGTGGTGTCTAAACTTGCGCCATGTAGGGGATCGTCAGCTTGCACAACACCAAATAGCGCGTCATCATCACTATAGAGCAAATGACCATCGGCCCCTATACGATAAATTGCATCATGCCACACCCCAAATACCACCTGTTCCACGCCAAGCGCCGCACAAGCCGCCCTGTCTTCGGCCCGCCGCCTTGCATCGGGTTCATCGCCCAAGCCCCAGCGTTGATGCAGTGACTGAATGAAGGGTTTTTCTAGGACATTGGGCGGCGCGTCTTGCGCCATCAGCGTCCACACCGACACACGCTCGCCCGCTTGTGCAAGCGCATAGATCAACCCGCCACAACTTAGGGCGGCATCATCGGGATGTGGAGCCAAGAAGAGATGATGGGCGCTCACGCTTTGTTTCCTGCTATAGGTATGGTGAAGGTGAAGGTGCTGCCTGCCCCCACTTGGCTCTCAATAAACAATTCGCCATCCATCAAAGCGATGAGATTGCGCGTGATGGCGAAACCCAAGCCTGTACCCGATTGTTTGGCGACATGATCGTTGTCGGCAAAACGCACAAATTTTGTGCCGAGTTTGCTCAGTTGTTCGGGCGACATACCCACCCCTGTATCTTGAATGCTGATATGCAAGAAATTGGTTCTGTAAAAGATATGGGCAAAGG
>CAZLPC010000394.1:0-3458 GCA_964561305.1 uncultured Anaerolineae bacterium | reverse complement strand
AGGCGCTAGTGCCGCCACTGTGGTCTCAGCGAGCAGCGGTTTGAACTGTCCCCAGCCCATATCGGCGCACTCCCTAGCCACCTGTTCTTTGGTTTGGTTGGATAACACCATATAGAGGGTAAGGAGGTTATGGCATTCCGGGCGATCGGGATCATCAAAGACCAGATAGAGGCTGAAGATGATGTCCCAAGTGCCGTCTTCGTTTTCGACCAGCAAAAAGCGATCTAGCCATTCACGGATGGGCGCGTCATACTGCGCCTGTGTTGGGTTTGGGGCGGGCCAGATGAAAGCAACGATCAGCAACATAAGCACTAAAAGCAGTCGGCGGTGCATAAAACCGTCTCCTTTACAAAATTTTGAACTTATTTTGATACTAAAGAAAATACCCCCCATACGCAACACAGCACACAAGGGGCGTTGAGGGGAAGTAGGGCGCGTAGGTTAAGCAGTGGGCAGGGTTGCTTTGGCGTGCAAGATAAGGTAGATACCCATGATCAGCATCCATACCAGCCATAACAAGCTGCCAATCAAGCCCGCAGGTTCAATTACAGGGCCATCTTCAATGACAGTGTGGAACAACTCGGCTTGGGCTAGCAGATAGATGAAGCTGGCGACAAAGCCAAACACACCCAACCACATCGGAAACAGCACCGACCGCAACATGTGGGCGCTAATGATGGTCATCCATGCGATAATGAACAATTGCCCAATATGTTCGCCCAACAACACGCCGCCAAATTGATGGATAACATGGAAGCCCACAATAGCGGCATCACGGGTAGCTTCGCTGCTGGTTGGGTTGGTATATAAATCGGCTAAGATCGGCACAACAAACGTCCAGCGCAACAAGCCGATTACCTGTGCAACCAGCGAAATAATGCCGAAAATAGTGGCCAGCCGCAGCCAAACACTGGGTTGCAGCACGCGCTCTAATAGCACCACCCCCACCAAAAGCGGGATGCCAATCCATGCAAAGGCAAACCACTGGGCGATAAGGCCTGTGCCGCCGGCATCAAATTGGGTCAGAACATCGGCGGCGGGTTCGCGCAAAATGTCGGGATACTTGAAGTTGCTGATCAGTAATGTATAAGGGATATTGACCGCAAGGGCCCCAACAATGAACATGAAGCCGGCCAAACGGCGCAGTTGTAGCGTTTGCATGATAGATATTCTCCTGTTATGTGGTGTAGCTATGGGTTGGTTTTAGGGTGTTAAATAGGGTTGCAGCACTGCCATCATCAGATCAACGCCGCGTTGAAGGTGCTGGTCGTTTATGGGGATGGCTTGCATTTCTAGGCTGGCCAGCCAAAATTCACTAATGAGCCAGCACAGTTCGGTTAGGTGGCCAAGGGTGGCCGCAGTCGGCATGTATAAGATGTTGGCGGCAGAGAACGCATCTATGAGGGTATTAAATCCGTCATAGCCACGCGCCCGCACAGCTAAATAGCGGCGGTGCAGGTCGGGGTCTTGACGCAGCAAGGCTAGCATCTCGCGGTAGATAAAGCGATAGTCATAGAGCATGGCGAAGTTGGCGCGGACTAACGCCATCACATCGGCTAGGGTAGGGGGACGGTCGGTGGGCAAATCAAAAATGCGGTCGGCATGATCAAATTGCTGCTCGAAAAGGGCACTGATGATGGCGGTTTTGTTAGGAAAGTGATAATAGAGATTGCCCGGACTAATGCCCATCGCCTCGGCGATGTGGTTGGTAGAAACTGCCGCCGTGCCGTGTATATTAAACAGTTCTAGGGCTGTGGCCAAAATGCGGTCTTTGGTTTTCATGGCAAAGCCTCACCTTCCATTTAGAGCATTTACTCTAAAATCAGAATAGAGTATTTGCTCTAAATTGTCAAGCGTGGCTTAGAATGATCTGATCATTGTTGCCTAAATCCGCAACGATAAGCACGTCAGGCTGCCGTCCATCTTTTCAAACTCGGTCATTTCTAGTTCAATTACGTTGTCATAGTGACGACTGGCCAACTCAGCAACAGTGGGGTAGCCTTTAGCGATAAGCACAAACGAGCCATCAGGGGTTTTGATCGGCAACACATTGGCGGCATAGCCTTCTTCGGGCATAAGCGTAATAAGCTCTGCAAAATCTATGTCATAATCCATTTTCATGTGGGGATCGTGCAGCAACACGCCGGGCGCAAGCTCGGTCATACCCGTTTTAAGATGCAAAACGCCCGCTAATGGCACAAAATCCACTTTGGCAGTGCTGTCCCAATCCAAAATAGCCGCTTTTAGTTGCTCTGCACCCGCTAAGTTGGTACGCTTAGAAAGTCCAATTAGCACGCGGTCGGTGGTAAACAACACATCGCCGCCGTCAATCATCGCGTCGTCTTGGGCAAAGACCAACTCGTGTTCGGCCAGCATAACCGTTAGTTGGGTAGCCAAGTGCTGGGTTTCGTCGCGGCGGGTGGGTGCGCCGGGTTGGGTAATAAACGCCACATTGTCAAAAATAACGGCGGGGTCTTCGACATAATGGGCATCAGGAAACTGGGGCGTGGGTGCAAGTACCGTCACATCTAGCCCTTGCCCTTCTAGGGCGCTGATATATGCGTCATATTGGACCAAACATTTGTCCAGATCGGGCTGGCCAAGATAGGTACGGTTAGTGAGACCGTGTGCCAGCGTTGTGGCGGGCCGACGGGCGAGAATATGCGTAGTGGGTGGTAACTGCATTTTGCGCTATGCCTGCTTTCGATTCAAAATAAAACGAATAGTCTTAGCAACGATTTGAAAGGATACGTCCGAAAATGCAATATGTCAATTTAGGAAAAACCGGCCTCAAGGTCTCGCGGATTTGTTTGGGTATGATGAGCTACGGCTCATCGCAATGGCGGCCTTGGGTGTTGGATGAGGACGACAGCCGCCCCATTATTCGCCATGCTGTCGAACAAGGCATCAACTTTTTCGATACCGCCAACATGTATTCCAACGGCATCAGCGAAGAAGTGACGGGTAGGGCACTGCGCGACTTATGCCAGCGCGATGCCATTGTGGTAGCCACCAAAATCTACTTTCCGACTGGCGACCAGCCCAATCAAGGCGGCCTCTCGCGCAAGCATATTCTGGATCAAGTCAATGAGTCGTTGCGGCGCTTGGGCATGGATTATATAGACCTGTACCAAATTCATCGCTTTGACTATAACACGCCCATCGAAGAGACCATGGAAGCCCTGCACGACGTGGTAAAAAGTGGCAAGGTGCGTTATATCGGCGCGTCGAGCATGTTCGCGTGGGAATTTGCCAAAATGCAACACGTCGCCGACCTAAACGGCTGGACGCGCTTTGTCAGTATGCAAGACCACTATAACCTGATCTACCGCGAAGAAGAGCGCGAGATGCTCCCCCTATGCGCCCATGATGGGGTCGGCGTAATTCCATGGAGTCCATTAGCACGCGGATTGCTGACGCGCCCGCCCCAAGTGAAAGACACCACGCGCGCTAGCAAC
>CAZLPC010000393.1:0-3461 GCA_964561305.1 uncultured Anaerolineae bacterium | reverse complement strand
AACGCCTTTGGCAACGGGATAGGGGGTGCAGTAGTTCATCCCGTGCGGGTACAGCCTGCATAAAACAGACCCACCATGTCCATAAATGGCTATTGGAAAGGGACTATAACCAAGACAAAGAAGTATATGCTTAACCCTGTTAGCGTCATTCAATCGTCTTATAATCGGTGGTGCAATCCTATATAAAATGTACTAAGGTTGAAGCATGGTCAATCATTCTGTAAACCGTTTTCATGTTGTTATTATTGGTGTAGTTTTGGCGCTGGTCGGCATCGGCCTGAGCCTGTTATTGCTGCACACCAATGTATATGCCCAAGACCCACCCGCGCCCACGCCTGCGCTTGATCCGGTGCATCGAGCGAATATTGAGTTAGCCGAAGTACAAATCAGTAGTGTGCGCGGCTTGCCCATTGCGGTGGTCAATAAGCAAGCTGTTGTGCGCGAGGATTTCGATCAATTAATACAAGCTGAACTAGAGCGCCGCTATAGCCCCGAAGATGCCCGCATCGATCAGTTGTTTTATCAGGCTTTGGGCTTCTTGCCGATGGGGATTGAGTTGTATCCGATTACAACCAGTGTAGTGACAACTGCGCCCAGTGACTATTATGATCCCGCAACCAACACCATTTTCATGTTGCCGTCGGGTGGAAGCACATTAACGCTAGGCGAAACCATGCGCTATGGTCAAAACTATATGTATGCCCTACTCGAAGATCAGTTTAGAGCCTTCGGTCAACTAGCAGACAGTCCCAACACCGATCAAGCCATGGCCATCAGGGCCGTGATTGAAGGGGACAAGCAATTTACGCTAGAGCGGCTGGGAACATTGCTAATTGAGAGCAACACCTATAGCCTTGAAAATTTACTGGGACAAGCTGCAACCTTTCGCAGCCGTGACTTACCCGGTTCGCCACCTGCCATTTTAGTGGAAGAAGCCTACTTTGGGCCCCAAATTGGCTATGGTTTTGTGCGTGGGTTATATAATGAAACCAATACATGGCGTTTGGTCAACTTGTTATATGAGCGCCCGCCCTTAAGCACCGAGCATATTTTTCACCCTACTCTGTATCTATTGTATGAAGAACCTCATATTGTCGAAGTTGCGCCAATGGATGCGTTTTGGCAGGCAAACGACGATCCAAACTGGCAACTGGTGACCGAGCGCGTGGCCGGCGAGTTCTATTTGCGACAGCACCTTGCCCTTATTTTTGAAGCAACAGTAGTTGATCAAGTGGCATCCGGTTGGGGCGGCGACAAGCTCGCCATTTACGCCACTCCTGACGATCAGGCGCTGATGGTGTGGCGCATAAGCTGGGACACGACCACGGACTTTAACGAATTTTCCCAGCAATATGGTGCATTCATCGGCAATTGGTTGGTGATCGGTGGCATTCCCTATCAAAGTGGCATTATCTGTTGGGAAGGCAGCGACCGTAGTATATGCCAAATGAACTTTGGCGAAGATGTGTTGATTGTTAGCGCCCCGACACTTGAACTGGCCCAAGCCGCCATAACATTCCAATTCGTTAATCTAAACCCCATATTTGGTTAGGAAGCACACACAGATGGCTTATGCACAACCCCGTCGCAAACGCACCCCATTGCCGGGCCGCCTTGTTCAAGGTTTTCAGATGTGGGTACGTAATATTTATCGGCAAACATTTAGACGAGGCGATTTTGAGGCCTTGTTCATTTCGTTTGGGATGTTGCTGTTCCCAATCTTAGGCTTATATCGGGCCGAGTGGGCTACTGGGCTATTAATTCTTATGCCCATTACTGCCATTGCGTTGATGATCAGCCATTTGTTGGCCCGCAGTGGTTTCAGCGAAGGCTATGCGCTGTTGCTTTCGATGCTCTATGGCTTTGCAATTATTATTGTGGCCCACATGTTGGCTTTGCCCGGCTCTTTATCGCTGGCAGATCGGCTAGCGCGCTTGGCAGATCGAATGCAGGTGTGGTTTAACGATGTGGGCGCAGGTACACCCGGCGCAGAAAATCTGGCTTTTACCATGTTTTTGTCGGTGGCATTTTGGCTGTTGGCCCACATGACTGTATGGTATGTCATACGCTTAGATCGAGTGTGGTGGGCTGTCATTCCGGCGGGTATGGTCTTGGTGTTTAACAACAGCTTTTACACTGGCGACCGCAATTTAGATATTTTTGTAACAGGCTTTTTGTTTTTTGCTCTGTTGTTGGTGGTACACAATCATACCCGCAACCGCGAGTATGAGTGGCGACGGTTGCGGTTGCGCTTTACCAAACGGGTGCATAATGCCTTTATCTCGTTTGGGGCCAGCATTGCACTGGTGGTGGTTCTCATCACGATGGCGTTGCCGCTGGGCAGCGGCCAAGATGACCTAGAAACCTTTGAGGAATTTTTAGGTAGCGATCCCATTGAAGCGATTAGCGAAATTTGGCAGCGCCTATTCTCATCATTAGAAGGACAGGGCGTAGCCACTACTGATTATTATGGCGGCGAGCGTCTTAACCTAACGGGCGCAATTCAATTGGGCGATGATCCGGTGTTAGCGGTGCAAATTCCCGATGACATCAACCTCACCGATTTCCGTTTTTACTGGAAGGCGACTATCTTCGACACCTATGATGGGCGCGGGTGGGATCATCGGCGCAGTGTACGGGCTTTCAAAGAAAGCAACGGCATGGACTTTAACGTTGGTGCTTATGCGGCCCGCCAAACGCTCAACCAAAGATTTACAGTTTTCATTCGTTCTTCACCCTTAGTCTATGCCGCCACCGAGTGGCAATCAATTCTTGATGTTGCGGTTGAAGCCGAACTGAATTGTATTGATGGCTCGTCTACCTGTGTAAATGAAGGCCAGCAGGCCGACGTGTCAATCATCCGCGCCCAACAATCATTGCGCCAAAATACCAAATATCGGGCCGTTTCATCCATTAGTGTGGCCACCGCTTTTGAACTGCGCGAGGCTGGCGAAAATTATCCCGCGTGGATCACAGATGTCTATTTACAGGGAAGCGATGAAGTGTCTGGCGATGTGCGGGCCTTGACCCAGAGCATTATTACAGCCAGTGGCGCAACCACACCTTATGACAAAACTAAAGCCATTGAGCAATGGCTACGCATCAATATTCCTTATGATGAAGCCATTCCGGCTCCCCCGCTTAACCAAGATCCCGTAGACTGGTTTTTGTTTGATATTCGGCGGGGCTATTGCACCTACTATGCAACCGCCATGATCATGATGCTGCGGTCTGAGGGCATTCCGGCGCGGATGGGGGCAGGGTTTTCTCAAGGAGAATTTGATGCCGAAACACGCACCTATACCATCCGAGAAAACGATGCACACACATGGGTAGAGGTTTATTTTCCAAATTATGGGTGGGTAACATTTGAACCCACTGCCGATGAGTCACCAATTAACCGCGACGGCGACACACCACCCAACGACAGCCAGACGAGCAGGTGACACCACCGCCCACCA
>CAZLPC010000392.1:0-3462 GCA_964561305.1 uncultured Anaerolineae bacterium | reverse complement strand
ACGCGGACACTGCTTAGCCAGTGAACTGCAAGCCCCTTGCTTTAGCTATGGGGTAATTGACTTGATGTTTATTTGAATAAATATTGTGAAAATTAGAATTATTGGTAGAATGAGAACCAGATGCGTTTTAACCAAAGTCTAGCGTCATGCCAAACGCCTGTTAAAATATGATCAACAGACTGTAATGATAAATGGGTAATGCACTCTATTGGGACTCGACTTATGAAATTGTCCTCAATCTTATGCGGCTTTATCCAACACTTGACCTAGATACAATTGGCACTAGCCAACTGTTAGCAATGATTTTAGCGTTACCCAATTTTGCTGATGAACCCCAACTTGCGAACGAGGCTTTGTTGGTTGAAATATTGAGGTTTTGGTACGAGGAGGCCATGTAATGTCACACCATCAACCGATTGATCTGCACGAGCTACACGATCCAGAAATCCCTATTCCTGAAGGGCTAGAGGGGAGCATTGCCGCCACCTCTCTCAGCCGCATCTATAACTGGTCACGGGCACGCTCGACATGGCCGCTACTATTTGGCTTGGCCTGCTGCGCAATTGAGATGATCGCCACTGCATCATCACGCTATGATATGTCGCGCTTTGGGATGGAAGTGATGCGGGCTAGCCCCCGTCAAGCCGACTTGTTGATTGTATCGGGCACAGTGACGAAGAAGATGATTGTGCCGATTGTCCGCATTTATAACCAAATGCCCGAACCCAAGTATGTATTGGCGATGGGTGCTTGCGCGTCGGGCGGAGGCCCATTCAAAGAGGGTTATAATGTGGTAAGCGGCATTGACAAATATATCCCTGTTGATGTCTATGTGCCCGGTTGCCCGCCCACTCCCCAAGCCCTTATTCATGGCTTTATGATGTTGCATAAGAAAATGGAAGGCCAACAACTCTTCCAGCGCAACAGCACCCCATGGTATAGCCGTGGCCCTATTGATGAAATTCCTGTCCCGATTTTGGGCCCCGATGTTATTGATCCGCGCCAAGCCGTAATTTTGCGCCAAGAAGCCGAATTGTCCGTTGCAGCCGAAGACCGCGATATGACAGTTGCCGAAGCCAGAGCCGAAGCTGAAGCAGGCGACTAAAGGAGACCTTCAAACACGATGACCGATGTACAAGAATTTAATTCCAGAGAAATCGCTGCTGATCCAACCCAAGAGGCCCTGAGCACCCTAACCGACCGTTTTGGTTCACAAGTGCAGTCCGATGATCGCAAACACTATAGCGGCCTTATTGTGGATCGTGATGCCTTAACCGATGTAGCGCGGACAGTGCGCGATGAGTTGGGCTATGACTATCTTTCTAGCGCCACTGCTGTAGACTATTTGGGCTATGAAGATGGCGATTATTTTGAGATGGTCTATCACTGCTATCGTACTACTGGCGGCGACCCCTTAGTGCTGAAAACACGCACCCCCCGTGATGTGGCTACTTTGCCCAGTGTGGTGAGTGTGTGGCCCGGTGCTGATTTTCAAGAGCGCGAGGCCTACGATCTGTATGGGATTTACTTTAACGGCCATCCCAACATGAAGCGTATTTTGTTGTGGGAAGGCTTTGAAGGCTATCCGATGCGGAAAGACTGGCAAGAGGCTTATTTTGAAGAAGAACACAAGCCTTTTGGATCGCGTTGGCCCGAAGGCAATGTAACCCGTGCCGAAGAATTTAACCCCTTTGGCAAGAACGTGCGCTATCCAGAAGGCTTCACCATGGATCAGGTCTATGACATTTCAGAAGTAGACCACTATGAAGGCCTTAACTTGGGTGTGCAGGTAGAAGGCGGTATTCAGACCGACCGTTTGGTGGTTAACCTTGGCCCTCATCATCCCAGTACACATGGCGTGTTTCGGATGGTGGTTACACTCAATGGCGAAACCGTCGAAACCCTAGAACCCGTTATGGGCTATTTGCATCGCAACCACGAAAAAATTGGTGAGCGCAACACATGGGGCATGAACATGCCTTTTACCGACCGCCTCGACTATATTTCGAGCATGAGCAACAACCATGGTTATGCGTTGGCAATCGAGCATCTGATGGGTAAAAGCGGCGTAAAAGGCTTTAGCCAACCTACTGAACGCGCCGAGTTGATTCGTGTGCTGATGGTGGAGCTAACGCGCTATGTTAATCACTTGTGGGCCATTGGCTTCTTGCTAAACGATATGGGTGCATTTTTTACGCCAGCGTTGTATGGTATTTTCGAGCGCGAACTGGTCTTAGACTTCTTTGAGGCCACTGCTGGCGCACGGATGATGTGCAACTATATGCGCTTTGGTGGGGTGTTTAAGGACATCCCGACACGGTTGCGGGCTCAGGCGGTGTTGGAGAACGACATCATCCGCGATATTGACACCATGAAATTTTTGGAAGAAATGATCTATGAGCGTTTGCCGCGCTTTGTGGATGAATACAATACCCTGCTCACCACCAACGAAATCATCATCAGTCGTTCGCAAGGCGTGGGCATTTTGCCGCCCGAAATGGCAATTGCCTATAGCACTGCCGGCCCGGTGTTGCGGGGCAGTGGTGTACCCTATGACGTGCGCCGCGCCCAACCCTATAGCATTTATCCTGAACTAGAATTTGATATTCCGGTCGGGCGCAATGGGGATGTGTACGACCGTTATTTGGTGCGCTTGGAAGAAATGCGCCAAAGTGTCCGCATTTTACAACAGGTCTATCCACGCCTAAAAGAAACCGCTGGCATGTCAGTGTTTGGGCTAGATGCCTATGCACCACGTATCCCTGAAGGTGGCGAGGCTTATGGCCGCGTCGAAAATCCAAAGGGCGAGCTGGGCTATTATGTGGTGGGCCGCCAAGGCAAAGAATTTGATCAAAACCCATGGCGCTATCACGTCCGCGCCCCAAGTTTTATCAACCTAACGGCCCTAGAAGAAATGTGCAAAGGTCACAAAATTGCTGATATTGTGGTGATTTTGGGCAGCATAGACATCGTATTGGGTGAAGTAGATCGCTAAATTTGCTGGAAACAGCGGCCTACTCTTTGAGTGTAGGCCGCTTGACCTTGACTCGGAGCCGAGCCGAAGGAGAATTTCATGTACGGAACAGGTATTTTGCGCGGCTTGGGTGTTACCATGCGGCGTTTTGTAGATACGTTTGTGCAAGACCTAGAATGGATGGGCAAGCGCACCGATCCAGAAGTGTTTGCGGTGCGGCAAGGCTCACAATCAAAGGGTGTGTATACGGTCGAGTATCCTGAAGAGAAGTTGGCCATGCCAGAGCGTTTCCGCTTTGTGCCGTTCTTGGTGGTTAACAATCACGACGATCCGTATGCGCCGGGCCACGACTGGTGTACATCGTGCGGTATTTGTGCCAAGGTTTGCCCGCCCCAATGTATTTGGATTGTGCGCGGCAGCGATCCTAACACCGGCCGCCCCAAACCCGAACCCGAAGCCTTTTATATTGACATTGATATTTGCATGAA
>CAZLPC010000391.1:0-3467 GCA_964561305.1 uncultured Anaerolineae bacterium | reverse complement strand
GCCTGACCTAATATTGCAAAGTGGACGCAGCGACGCAGCCTACCTAAATGGCATGGTAGCCAAAGCAGCACACAACATAGGCCTAGCGGCCCCCGTTAATCATACACTGGCCCTTAGCCTAACCGATATTGCAGAAGGCCGCGCCAAATGGGAGCAGTTTACGCCCGATTATCTGGCAACACTGATTCGGATCGCAGAACGACACACCACCTGAAAATTTTTGCGCTATACTAAATGGCGATTTGATTAAAATATATAAGGAGCAATGGCACGATGGCTGATAAAGCAGCGAATCTTGAACAAGCCTTTGAAATGATGTCGGCACGCTTCAATCCTAGTGCAGCAGCAGGCATGGATTCCGTTTTTCAATTTGAACTAAGTGGCGACGATGGGGGCAAATATTGGATCAAAATTGCAGATCAACAAATGGAAGCCCAAGAGGGCGAACACGACAGCCCTTCATTGACTATCACAGCAACTTCAGAAAACTATCTTAAGTTGGTTAATGGTGAGCTGGCTCCGATGACTGCCTTTATGCAAGGGAAGCTGCGCGTTAAGGGCAATATGGGCGAAGCAATGAAGCTACAAAGCATTTTTGGACTATAGTCTAGGTAAGCAAGTGCGGGTTCTGAATACACGTTCCAGAACCCGCACAGTTTTATTCTGTAGCGGGCCGCCCCGGTGGTGGCGGTGCAGACGTGATAGTAGCAGTGGGTGTGGGTGGTAAAACATTATCAATGTTACTAGGCGATTCAGTCGAATCAGGACCTTCACCTTCATCAGTCTCTATAAATGGAAGATAACTTTCTACAACACCATTTAACTCTCGGCGGGTATAAACGCGGTTTTGGGTAATGTGGCTAGCGCCTTGCATATCTACGACAATTAACGGTAAATTGCGCGACAATAACATGTCCTCGCCAAAAATATCACTCATCTCGCGGCTTAAGGTTGGCGACAATGTGCCTACGTACCAGCGCAACTCAGGGTCGAGCGCAATATTATTTTGTGTTGCCCAAAATTCTAAAGATCGCATTGAAATTGTTGAATTGGTATTCAGCATAACAAAAACAACCTCAGTATCTTCTAACCTCTGATACTCTATGGCTAGATCATGCAAATTGCGCTGCATTTGCAAACAATCAATGCTACAGTCGGTGTTAAAGATGAAGACAACCACAACACTGCCCAAAAAACTTTGCAACCGACGATCAACGCCATCGGTGGTAGTAAAAGGCAAATCTAACCATGATTGTTGCGGATAGGTGTTGCCCAAAATATCGTCCCGATCTTCTAGCTCGAAGGTGGGACGCGGTGTGAATGTCACAATAAGTGCCGGATCAATGGTTATGGTTGGCACAATGTCGGTGGCACTGGGTGTAATAGAAGCTCTAGCAGTAGCAGTACTGACCACTGCCGTTAGTGCCAAATCTGTTTGGCGCGGAAAATTAGGCAATACTGTTTCGCGCTCGCCACGCGGTTGCTCATCTTCTTCTGGGCCACACGCCGCCCCAACTAGCATCAACAGTATTAGCAACACCCACAATTTACGATACGCCATTATTGTCCCTTTCAATGATTGCCCACACGCACATTACCCACTATAACATACTCGACAGCTTCAGCATCTGTAAGCAACACACGCCCGTCTGCCGAGTTATAAATTTTGACTGCCACCTGATACTCGCCAACCGCTAAACTCGCTATATTAATGCGATGGCTATCAAAAACAATTGTATCTGGTAGCCAAGTATTAGTTGGTGCTGCGCCATATTGTGGTGGCCCGTCATGTTGGGCCACCAAGCGGCCACTGTCGTCCAATAAAAAGACCGATATGCTATAGCTAAATGGTAGAGATTCAGTGGCACTCCACCATAGGCTAACCTGCAATTGGTCGCTGGCAACCTGTGGATATTTTACCCGATGCAAGCGAATAGTGCCTTCATAACCTGCAATTATTTCATCTAATGGCGGCAGTTTATCGTAATGATAAAACATAATGGGGCTACCTAAATGATAGGTGAGATAGCTGGCAGTACGGACATAACCAGCCTCAGTCATCGGCGGCAATACATCCCACATTTCATTTTCATTGACCCAATACGCAATCCAAAAACCATCGTATGCTGCTAAATATTGATTCCAAACGCCCAAAAAATAAATATCATAATCAAGGCGTAGCTGATTAACCGATACAATCTCAGTATCAGGCGGTAAAAGCTGCCGCAAATGAAAACCCAGTGCTTTGTCACCGCCACGTACATCCATAAATACAGGCTCATCCGCAGGATAGTTTTCTGCTACATAAGCGGCCATCTCGCGCCAAGCAGGTTGCACTTGATACGAGTCAAGGCTGGCTAGCCCATTAAAAACGATTATTCCCGCCAGCAACCACCGGCCGCGTGGCTCTAGCCAAAGCATACCTTGCCCCGCCAACAGTGCAATAGGCAACAACAACAGTGCCATGTTACGGTCGGTGATCACCGTTACCACCGGATAAACCAAAATCGTAATAACCATAGGAAGCCCCAACCACAGCACACCATACCACCCAAGCCGCTGCTTATAAACAGCGTGGCCAACTCCCGATCCCATCAAAAGCAACAGCAATATAGGCGGACGGCCCAAAAAATCGACTGTTAGATAATCGAATGTGTGCCAGTTAAGCGGCATCGAATGCAAAATGCCCTCGGGTCGAATGAGCAGTTGATACCATGCCACAAATGCCCACGGCAAAAACGCCAACATTGACAAACTGATTATGAGCAATAAAGCACGTAGGCGTTTATGATTAGCTATCAACACATAACCCAGTTGAACAATCAATATCAAAGCTGTGTAATAATGGATATATACGCCTGCAATAATACTGATGGCATAAAAAAGCGTATTTGGGCGGGTAGGCTGCCTTAGCCAGCGCAAAAATAGCCAGCTAGAAAGCGCCATCAGCAAATAGGCTGTCGGATAATGGCGCACTTCTTGTGACAGGACAATGTGTTTATCGGCCAATGCTAAGATAAGCGCAGCCATTATGCCCGCCACACGCTGCACAGCCAAGCGCGACAAAACCGCCACTGTTAGCAATGCAGAAAAAACGGCAGGCATCCGCATAGCAATTTCACTACTGCCGGCCACTTCTCGCCACAACGCGAGAATCATAAAATAAAGCGGTGGATGTAAGTCAGGGACAAGTGCCAGCGTCACATCTCTAGGCTTCGCCGATTCTGAGAATTCGACCGACCACCCTTCATCGCCCCACAATCCTTGCTGATTGAGGTTATAGATGCGGAGCAAGCCAGCCAACAGCAACACGGCCACCATTGCCCCTAAAAAATAAGTTTTTTGCATCATGGTTTTCACGGTTTTTTAAGGTCTATATGCTTTGCTAAATATCAACAAGTCAGGTTTCCAGAAAGGGTTGCCATGTTTCATCGTCCCGCCAGCATTGTACCAGTCTTCTTGATCAT
>CAZLPC010000390.1:0-3469 GCA_964561305.1 uncultured Anaerolineae bacterium | reverse complement strand
GGGGCAGATGACGATTTGGAATTATGATTTGGCGAGACCATATCATCACCTTCAGCTGTTTCCATTGGATGTTGAGCGACTTAACGAATGGGGCATTGGTGGCACAGCGGCCGACATTATCGTGCAGATTGGCCGTTATCTTGAGCGCATGACACCGCCAACGCTTGCGCTAGACTATTGGGGTGGCGTGACGACCTTTGAAACCGACACCGCGACCTATCACGAAATCGTCTATCGCAGTCAACCGTTTGACAACATGATATTCTTTTTACCCTTAAGAAGAGTGCAGAGTTCTATATATGCGGTGGGTGTGCTAGAATTGGCGACGGGTGAGCGTTTTTTGATCAGAATCTATTATACGCCTCGTGATGAGGATATGCTAGAAGACGCTGCTATGGAAGCCGATTTTTGGGTGGCCCATGCCGAAGCCCGCGCCATTATCCTCTCGCTGCAACTGGAGTAGTCGCTTGGCCCGTTAGGCCAGCAACGGGGACACTTGCCTAATTTTCAGATTTTGGGGCCGTCGGTAGCATGTATGACTGTCGCTTTCACCTACGGCCCCGCCACCATTGTCATTGATATTGTCTTTTCGCGGCGGGCACGACCATAAGTGCACTGCTGTATATAATGAGATGACGACTAAAGGAGCTTGACCGATGAATGAGTTTTGGCTGATTGTGGGTATGATGGCGGTAACGTTTGGGGTGCGCTATCCTAGCTTGGCGCTGGTGGGGCGCTTGCAACTGCCCGAAAGCGCGGTGCGGGCCCTGCGCTTTGTGCCAGTGGCGGTGCTAACGGCCATCACTGTGCCGTATATGTTGTATCGAGACGATGGCTTTGCACTGGGCTTAGACAACCGCTATTTGGTGGCGGGGGTAGTAGCCATTCTGATCAGTTGGTACACCAAGAACTTGCTGCTGACGATTGCGCTGGGCTTGGTGTTCTTTTTTGTGTATGGGGCGCTGGTCTAAGGGGCAGAAACAGCGTCCACCCCTTGTCTCGGTAGTCGGAATTTAAGGCGCTTGAAATTTAAGGGTTATCTTGGCGGTGTTGGCGGACAAAAGCCAGCGCCGACTCTACATCTTCAAACAGATGGGCTTGCATACTTCCATATTGTGCTTGTTTGGCACTTTCTGTAACCAAACGAACCATCTCGCTTGTGCCCACCAGCACTGTTTCAGTATTGGGTGCACCCAATTTCCACCCCTCTTTCCGAGAAGCCATGGCCATAGAAACAACAACATCACTAAACGTCGCATGTATGTGGCGCGCATCGCTGATGGTGTAAAGGCGTGCTCCATTGGGACTATAGTGTTTGTCAAAAGCCGCTAACACTGCTGCTAAGTCTTCTTCTGAAAATGGATCAGTATAGACCGACATCACGATGTTTTCAGCTTCAAAAACTTCAATTGAGACCGGCATTTTTTTGTGCTCCTAAAATTTACATGGTCAATTATTTAAGTATAGCGTTTACATAGAAATCTTTCTATGTATTACATTATTTCTATGCTGAATGTTAGACGCTGCCCCGCGATGGCTTCGGGGCGATGGGCACGCCTAGGCTCTGTTATAAATTACGGGCATTTGGCCTTTCCATGTGTTCCATGTATCGGAGTTGGTAATGAGGTCGGCCATGAAGTGACCGACGTTGATGCGGCTGGTTTTGCCGGGATTGAAGATGGCGCTGCGGGTCGGTGATGGATGTACTTCATAGTCGGTCACAGCATCAAGATCGACCAGCGTATCGGGTCGAACAGCGGCCCATTCGATCAAGGGGTCGCTTGAACCAATGGCGACGCGCAGATAGTCGGCGGCCTGTTCGTTGTCGGCGTGGGGCGGCACAAGTAGACGAACGAGGCCCACAGCAACCTTCTGAGCCGCTGATATAGGCTCATCCAAGTTGTGGTTGCGGTTGCCAGCCGTGTTCATTAGCACAAATTTGACGGGCTGGACGGGGGTATTGGCTTTGATAGCCGTGCATAATTGGCGTGTGGCATCCGAGACCAGCTTGCGTGGCGGGCCAAACAGACCCTTGATCGTCGCATTATGCCCTAGGCAAGAAGCGACAGCACTGCATCCTTGCACATACCGTGCGAGTGTTGCGGTGTCGAAATCGAGAATGTTGCCTTGAATTATCGTGAGGTCACTATGATTGCGGACGGCTTCTGAGAGCGCATCGGGCGACCTGACGATCACCTTGACAGCCTCGCCCCGATTGAGCAAGTGGTGTACTAACAAGCGGCCAGTTTTACCTGTGGCCCCAACAATCAAAGTGGTCATTGTTTCCTCCTTGGGAACTTTGTGATTTTTACTATCTGGATTGTGATTTTTCGATCATGCATACAAATGGCAATTTAGGATTGGTCGGTTTGGCGCAATAAGTCTTCATAAATGGCGTTGGCATCCCACGCGCCCGCCACATCAAAATTTTCAACTGCTGCTAAAAAATCAGCAGGGGGCCGATAGTGGTGCGTTTCAATATAATGAATGATAAGCGTGGGGGCGGCATAGATGATGGTGTTGGTTGGATCAGGAACCCATATTTCGGCGCTACCCAAGTATGATCCATTGGGCAGCGTTATGATGGCCTTGCACCACGGGCACAAATGCACGCCACGAGTTTGATTCACTCGCGTTGCATCGTTTTCAAACAGCAACCCCAGCTTTGCCAACACTTCTGGGGCAACCACATCCTTAGGAAAGCGGCGGCGCTTGGCCAGCCAGCCCACATTTTGCACCATGGGCAACGGCTTGTTTTTGGGTGTAAGGTAGCGATAGGGTGTTAAGTCGCGGAAGTACATATTGCACCTTGTTGTTTTAGCGGCGGGCAAAGTCGGTCAGAAGATAGGGTTTGATCAGGCCATCAAGGCTGGGCAAGGGCTGACGGTTGCTCACTTGTAGCTGGCCGTCGGCTTGCACAATCAGGGTGCGCCCCGTGGTGCCAAAGCTAGCAGCGTGGGGATAGTGGTTGAAGAAAGCAATGGCGGCGGCATACACCGCGTCTTCATAGATGGGGTCGTCGGGCAAATCTGAAAACGCCAGCAGCCGATTAAGGCCAAGCGGGTTGTTGGTGGCTTGGGGGGTAAGATAGAGCCGCAACGCTGCGCCATTGGGGGCCAGTGCCTCTGCCGCAGCCGTGGTGTGGGGCTGGTCGTCATCTCGATAGCGCCACTCATAGTCATGGGCGGTTTCTAGCGTCAACCCCGCCCACACACAAAACTGCGCTACGCCCGCTAGTGGGGATAACTCGTCGTTATAGAACAGTCCAAATTCGCGGGCCATGCTCATTCATCCCTGAGTTGGCGGCTGACAGTATCCCCCATATAACGGCGCAAATTGTCGTGGTACAAGCCCACAGCGGCCAAAGCGATCAACCCTGCGCCTACCTATTCACAGTGTTGGGCGGCATAGGTATGCCAATACTCTTCAAAGCTGACCGTGGTAATAACCTGACGGTGGTCGATTTGCT
>CAZLPC010000389.1:0-3481 GCA_964561305.1 uncultured Anaerolineae bacterium | reverse complement strand
AGCCGATGCTGCACGCCGATCTCTAGCGCGGCTTCAAAATATGGCGCTGGATCATGAATGTATAACAATAATGACGACATGCTTGATGCTGCTTCTTTTGCAGCCTTCAATGGCATTCCATGAAACATAACTTTTTTCCAAAGTACATTTACGCACTCTACTAAACCAAACTCTACGGTGTGAAGCGTCAAGGGGGCTTGCTCGTCATATAGCAGGGTGAAAATAGTTTTTACCCGCTCCGAATGTCGTTCTTTGACGAAACCTTGTATGAGCGCACTGGGATCAATAACATAAGTGTCGCTCATCGGTCGCGATCCGCGCGTAAAAGTTCTACGACCGATGGGCCGTCTGAATACTCAAGAAAACCCGCTAAAATTTTTTGAAGTGCTGCTGGTGATGGATCGCCGATTTGGTAGAATCGGGGTACTTCTGGTGGTTGTTGCTCTCGAATAGTCGTCCAAATAAAATCGCGCAATTCTGTGTAGGTCATGTGGCCGATGGTTTGTGGTGTTTGGGTTGCGTCCGACATGTCAACTGTCCTTCTTTATTGATGACTAGCGTTGTTTTTATTTTACCAGAACGTGCCCAAAGCCCCTAGATGTAGTAGGGCACTTTGGGCTAATAATTATGTGAACTACTGAGATTGGCTTTCGACAACGACACCGCGCATCGTCCGCATATAAAAGCCAATTCTGCCTTGAATCTGCTCATAACCCGGCTTCACGTTGTCATAGACCCACGCTACATTTTCGATTTTGCAAGCCGGTGTATCTAGGTCTATCCACAACGACACGCCTTTATAAGGGCACGTATAAGTGCGGGCCGACACCTTGAGCGCATCAAAATTTACTTTGGCCCGTTCAAAATAGTAAGTGCCTTCTATTACTATCACATCTTGGTCGAGTGTACCTTGTGCCAAAACACTGCCATTTTCAGCATCTCGAATAGTAATGATGTCTGCCATGTTCTATAACAATCCTTTTGTAAAATGGGGATGATAACCCATAGACGATGCGACACTAACCAACATTACATGTAAAAATATGGCCGACTAAATGCAATAAAACTGTAATAAGTAGAGAATGTTTTGGTAAGAGATGATCGGTAGTCTAGTGTGTGTAGTATAGATTGTAAGCCAACAGTATTCAGTTAAGGAGCAAGTATAGTGAAGCGCAGTCTAGTTTTTATCAGTGTCATCATCATTTATATCGGCATGTTGCCATCGGCGGCGGCGCAAGTTGGTGACAGCACGACTTTTGTGGTGCGCCTTTTTAATAGTTCTGCACCGCTGCCAGTTAGCAGTGGAGGGGTGTTTGATGTGCCCGACGACGCAACCGAAGCCGGCCCCGCCGCGCCCGGCCAAAGCTATCGTATAGAAGTGCGAGCGGTGGATGGCGATGTATTGAGTTTTGCGACGATGCTGGTGCAAAGCAACAACTTGTTTTTTGCACCGGACCCGGCTGGCATTGCGCTGTTTGGCGCGGACGGCACACCTACTAGCGGCGATGTCACCGACCAAGTATTCTTGTGGGATGCGGGCATCAAGTTAAACCCAGAAGCCGTACATGGGCGGCCAGATCAAGCACCGCGCCAAGCTGCGTCCAACATCGGCCCTGATGAAGATGGCGTGATCGCGTTGATTGAGGATGTGGACGATGGCTTCGATTATCCGTCAGTGGCCGACCTTGTGCGCGTGTCGCTAGAACCGATAGGGGTTGATAGTGAGACGGGCGCAGTGGGTTTTCTGCTGATCATTGAAAATGTGTCGGGGAACAGCAGCCTGCCTAGCCCTATTTCGCCCGGTATGGCGGTCGTGCATCAACCCACAGTTGCACTTTTTGAGATAGGGGCACGGGCCTATCCGGCGTTAGAAGCGCTGGCCGAAGATGGCGACCCCACCGCGCTGGGCGATTTTTGGCTGGCCCCGCGTTTTGAAACCGAAATAGGCCCCGCCATTTGGGCCGTGTTGCCTGCCGATACCTTGTTTTTTGACAATGGCGAGGTGGCTAGCTTGGGTGTTGAGGCGCTGGCCGAAGACGGTGATCATACCTTTTTGGTTGAAGAGCTTGAAGGGTTGAACAGCGGCTTTGTGCTAGACACCATTAATGGGCGTATCAATGGCCTAACGGTGGCTGGCGATGGCTATAGCTTCAGCTTTAGCGCCAACGTAGGCGATACGCTGATGCTGGTGGCAATGTTGGCCGAGTCAAACGATTGGTTTTATGGGGTCAACGGCTTGGCGTTGTTTGATGAAGACGGCACACCGATTGTGGGCGACCGCAGCGAGCATTTGCGGTTGTGGGATGCTGGCACAGAAGTTGACGAGCCGCTTGGGATTGGCCCTAATCAAGGCGTGCGCCAGCCCGCAGCCAACACTGGCCCTGACCAAAACAGCGTCATCACGCGCTTGCTGCCCGCCACCACGCCCGAACTCATCCCTGATGCACGCTACAATATGCGATTGATCATTGAAGTAGCAGAATAGACTCTTTAGCAACTATATCACACACTCAAAAAGGGCAGTCTAAGATAGGCTGCCCTTTGGTTTTCAGTTTTCTAGTCGGAGTTACGTATCATTCAAGGGCTTGTTCGCGCACGTTGGTGGCGGGGCAGCCTTCAAAAATGATGGTAAAGACCTTACCCTCTGGATCGGGGCCGGCATTAATTTGGAACTCGCCCGACGTTAGATGATAGAAGCTGATGTCTAAGCGGCTCTTGATCAGGCGGTTTTCGGTGGGGGGGGTGGTCAATGTCTCAAGTTCGGCGCGGGTTATGCGGAAAGCGAAGAAACCTTCATCGTTTTCGCCCAAGCGCCACACATTGATCTCGCAGACATAGTTGGGGTTGTTCAGTTGGCTTTCGCGGGGGCGTGCATAGACCGCATAGTATTGGATGCCCTGACAGTTGATGCGGAAGTCGTGGGGGCAGTCACAGGGATTGCAGGCGTTGGCTTCGTTTACGGGCGTGTCGGCTTGGCTAACAATGGGCAAATTGATGCCCCCCAACAGCACCGCAACGGTTAAGGTCGCCATCATAAACTTAATGATATTGCGCTTAATAAAATTTTTCCCAGACATAGAGGGTTAAACTACTCCTTTAATGCAGATACAAAATTTAATGCCTCTCAGTGTAATCGAAATTTTTTTACTATGCCAATGGTTATTTTTTCGCATAGGGATGTTGAGCATGAATGTTGTATGAATTTCGCATGAATTTTTGGCAGCAACGGCTGATCTGCTAATAGCAGTGTGCTATACTGTTATCAATGTTGCTATAGCTAAACGCGCTATATAACCATGGCAATTGGCAAGTAGCAGCGCGAGCAAATAATTAAGCATCATAAAGGGAAGGTGTATACAACTTGGCTTGGTAGGTTGGCCATGCGCAAAAAAGCGCCGCGCCGCCGTCTTCAAACCGTTGTTTGCGCCACGTTAAACATAAATTTTAGAACGGACGCACATCATGGAGCTAAATGCAAATG
>CAZLPC010000388.1:0-3490 GCA_964561305.1 uncultured Anaerolineae bacterium | reverse complement strand
ATCGCGCCCAGCCACCTCCAGCCACGCATGTTCAGAAGCTGTTGTTTCAAAGCGGGGTTCACGGGGTTGCTCGCTGTGGGGGGATTGATTCAGACTATCACGCAAGGCCACCACACTCAGCAAATCTGCGTCATATAGTCCATAGAGATAAGGCAAGCTACATAAGCCAGCCAGTGCAATGCCAGCCCAAAACCAACGCGACCATTTGCGCCACCCCATTATGATCAGCACCAGCGAAATCGGTAGCCATGTCACCGCACCAAAGTGAATTTGCACGGTAAGCGCCAGCACCGCAAGATGGACAAGCTGGGCCCAACGCTTGCCCTCTAGAAAGCCCAGAATGCCTGTAAATGCGGTTAAAATCACAAATGGGGGCAGCAAGTCTTGGGCCCATATTTTACGGGCATAGAGCGCCGCCCACGGGCTGGCTGCAAACAACGCCCCCCCAATAAGTGCTGCATAAGGGCCGAAATAGCGCCGTGTAAACACCCACAACAACACCACCCCTATGATATTTAGTAAGCCCACAAATAGCGTTGCTAATAGCGGGTTGTCGCTGATGGCATAGGGGATGGCGAATATATATACGTTGATGGGGGCATTAGGAAAACCAACCGATGAGCCAATGCCCAGCCACGTCCAATTTTCGGCTTGGCCTACATCTAAAGCCAAGCGCGAGAGGGTAGCCTCGTCGCGCTTGAACTCGATAACACCCGTGCGGCCCAGCCGCAGCAATGCTGCCAATAGCAGCACCAGCACCAGCGCCATCCATTCCCAACGGGCCAGACGGAAATTTTTACTCTTCTGTGCCATTATCTTGGCGGGCGAAGTCTTGCCACGGGCCATGCAGGCCCTCATCGGTTACACCATAGAAGATGCGAATTACATCCCCTTCATATTGAGCGAGATCGTAGCGCAAGTCTTTTCCACGCTGATAGCTTTTGATGAGACCGATGCTGCCGCGCCATTGCACATCTTTAGGCTTTAGGGTGCGGTTTTCGTGTTCGCTGATGGCATAGTGCCATAAACGCCGCGCCGAAGCCCGCGTGACATTATGAACCGTGTTGCCATTCCGTAAATCACGCACGATATGGTAAAAGCGCCCTTTGCGTTCTTCACTGGAAATAATCTCGACACCAGTGCGCGGTGGCTCGATGATAGAAACCGCTGTGCCACTTGCTTCGGAAGTATCGGCAGACATCGTGGGCATAACAGTATCTATATTTATTGGCGTGGGGGCTGCTTTTTCTTTGCGTTTGTGAAGACGCAGTACCATCTGCACCACTTCATCGCGCACGGCAAGGCTGGTCTCGGTATCGTCACGCACATAGATTTTGCTGTCGTCAATGGCATACGGCACATCTTGGCCACGCGGCACTTGAATACGTACTACGCTTTTACCCTGACACTCTTGCGCGTCAATTTCAACATCTAGCTTAGGCGTAATGCGGCTATCAACATCGGCATAAAGCGCATCTATGGTGGCACTAGGATTGTTGATGCCAACCGGTGGCCGCTGCGGATTATCGCTAACGCCTAGATAAATCACGCCGCCATTGGTGTTGGCCATACCACAGACATCGGCTAACACATGAATAATACCATCGCGGTGCTGAATGTCATCGTGAAACGATTGTACAATGCTGGGACCTTCCTCGCGGGCAGCCTGAATATAATCGTAGGGATCGCGTGAGCTACGATAGGGCCGCGTGCGGGCAAAGTCTGTACCTTGAAACATCTCTAGCAAGGCCTCGAAACTCTTTTCGGGCAACAATACCTCGGTCACGCGGTCGCCAATGCCCAATTGATGCTTAGAAATAGCGCTGAGAGCATGGGCATTTGAACCTTGAATACAACGCATCCGGCGTGGATATTCGGGCTTAGAGCCGTCGAAAAAGCGGGCCGTGCTACGCTTAGAGTTGTCTTCCAAGTCGGTCACTTCTAGGGCGTGTAAAAATGGGTCTTGGGTAAAGGCGATCTTGGTTTGGCCGCCAAAGTCAAAACCACGCATGGCCACACCATATTCTTCGTTGGCGTGGGCTGCAATCACAATGCCACCGGCCTCGTTAATGGTGCGATAGGCGCTTAAAACATCGGTGGTGGCCCCATTATATGGCTCGCCATCGTCCATAATATGCGGGGGAACCCCCAACGTTAACAGAATATGTTCAATCTGTCGCAAGGGCATATTGGGCGAGAAAACGCCTAATATACGAAAGCCAAACGTTGCCGTAAATTTAAAGCCCGGCAACACCAACATCTTGTCTAACAACCGCCGATATTCGGCCAGCCGTCGTTTTTCTTCTGGCTCGGCACGATTAAGGCGATCTAAAAAGGCAAGTTGTTCAATTTCTCTTATCATCGCGGCATAACCCCGAATCGAGTTATAATCGGTAAGTGCGATGATGTCTAAATGCCGCAGTTCGGCCCGCCGTAAAATGTCAATCATACTGACATTTGGCTCTTGATAGTCTCGTGATCCCGGTGTGTGGATATGCAAATCCATGCGATACCACTGGGTGCGGGAACGTCTTGATTTTCCAGCCACTTTGATGGCCTCCGTTATCGAATTAAAGACGTAAGCTGCTCCGACAGCTGGCTGGGGTCATAGGGTTTTACTAAAAACAAATTTGCGCCAGCTGCCTTCGCTTCTTTGCCCACATCGCGCCCCGATGCCATGATGATAGGGGTGCGATGAAAACGCTCAGAAGCACGTAAGTCATGTATAAGGTCAATGCCCGACATATCATTTAGGTGATAGTCTACCAAAAAAATATCGGGCAAAAACTTGTTGGCTTCGCCCATCGCTTCTTGACCAATAGTCACCACGGCGACATCAAAGCCATCCATTTCGAGCAAGGTTTTCAAGAGTGACGTTGATGTACGATCATCGTCAACAATCATTACCTTCGGCAAGGTCATTACTCCCAGAACATTCAAGACAACAATTTGGTGTGTTGCATATATTGCCGCCGCTGGCTAGGATCGAAATTCTCGTTTTCTAGCGCTGCGTCCAAGACTTCATGAATATTACGCACCAGTACAAACTGCATTTTTGTTCGTACTTCTTTGGGCAATCTTTCAAGATCAGGCTCGTTCCGCAACGGCAAGATCACAGTATCAATCTCCATACGGTGTGCTGCTAACACTTTATCCTTGATTCCGCCAACAGGCAACACTTGTCCATGCAACGTTATTTCACCCGTCATTGCCACTGTTTGGCGGGTTAAACGCCCTGTGATAAGCGAGGCTATAGCCGAAGCCATTGCAATGCCCGCCGACGGACCATCTTTTGGAATTGCACCGGCTGGTACATGTAAATGAAAATCGTAGTTCTCGAAATCGTTGGCCGTAATGCCAAATTCGCCCGCTAACGAGCGCAAATAACTAAAGGCGGCGCGGGCGCTCTCTTGCATCACATCGCCCAACTGCCCTGTCAGTTGCAGGCCACCCTTGCCGGGCATTCGTGTGGCTTCGATAAATAATATAT
>CAZLPC010000387.1:0-3494 GCA_964561305.1 uncultured Anaerolineae bacterium | reverse complement strand
GGGCCATGTGGCATTAGCAATCGCCAATAACAGCCCAGCTACTAAAATACGTGCCGGACGAAACCATGCCAATTGTTGGCGTGCGTCGTTATAGCCAAACACGATATACCACGCCGATACACCTAAACCAGCCACAACTCCTCCCGTAAAACCATCACCCGGCGCATAAGCGCCGTAAAGTGTATTGGTAACGGCCAGTAGCAGTGAAAAGGGTAAAATAAAAAGGGCTAACATGCGCGTAAAGGGTGTAGAGAGATAGATTTTGCCTTGGGCCTTCACTATTTCAATAGTATCCCGTGAGCCGCGTGCTTTCTCTTCCCTGCGGGTAAGGGTTAACAGCGTTAAAATGCCCATTGAAGCCATCGCAAAAACACCAATCTCAATCAGCGTATCCATCCCCCGAAAGTCGGTCAAAATGCCGGAAACTACATCCTCGGCTTTTACCGCTTCTGCCGAGTTATCGAGATGCCATTGCGCAATAGACGCACGTTCGGGCCGATTGACTAAGGCTGTCGCGGCAAAAACAAAGATGCAAAACCCAATTACGCTAGAGATAACGATATCGCGCACCAACCCAAATCCATTGGTAGACACACGTCCGCGTTTCCAGAGTTTTTCGATAACATCCCTGCGTTCTTCAGCGCTGGCTCTTCCAATGATAATGACTACCAGCACAGTCGACAGCGTCTCGACCATAAACTGTACAAAGGCCACATCCGGAGCTTGGCGCACAATAAACAAACCCGCTACTCCATAGCCCATTATCCCCATAGCCAACGCTGCGATAAGATGTCGCTTGGTCAGCACCGACCAAATGGCACTACCCACAATCAAAACGAGCAACATAATTTCAAGGTCTGCGGTAGCGCCAAAGCGTAAATCACCTCCGGCAATTTGATTTTCGCTGCGGGTTAAATCTACCAATAGACCACTACCAATGATAACCACCGATAACACAGTTAACATGTTGATCAAGTAATAGCGCACCCAGCCATTTTGTAACGAAAGCGCCCGATCTCCAATTTCATCGAGGCCTTCAAGCACAGCGCGATACAATTGTGTGCCACTAAATGGCAAATCAGCAAAGCGTGGCAGCCATAGGTGGCGCACCATAAACAACCCAAACCCTACAATAACGATACCCATACTGATAAAAAACTCGGTATGAAATCCGGGAAACAACACTAGCTTAAACTCTTTGACGAGCGCTGCTTCTAATAAAGGGATGATCAATGGGTTTAGTAAAAAGCCAAATGTGAGTGATCCTGCGGCTAATAGTGCGGGGCCATAGTCAATAGGGGCAGGTGCATGATGGAAATGCACTTCTTCTGTTGGTTTCTTAAAGTATACATCCCAAATTAGAATATAGGCGGCAGTAGCCGTAAATGTAGAAGCTATTGCAACTGCCCCAATACTCAATAACTGCATAGGGCCGTCTAGTGCCCCTGCAATTAAGACCTCTTTGGATACAAAACCAAAAAAGAATGGAATACCCGCCATCGAAATGCCCGAAATGGTCGCCACCGCCGTTGTTAGTGGCATTTGCTTATAAAGACCGCCTAGTTTATCAATAATGCGTGTACCCGTCGCATGATCCACTGTGCCGACAGTCAAAAATAAGGCAGCTTTATAGAGCGCATGAGCCAAGATACCAACCAGCGCGGCCTTCAAACCAATTGAATCTGGCAAGCCAATAAGCCCCACAATGGCCCCTAACTTGCTGACCGTAGAATAGGCCAATAGGGCTTTTAGATCTCGTTGCTTAATCGAGAAAAAGCCCGCCATCACCATGGTTCCGAAGCCGATAGGCGTGATGATATCTGTCCATAGGTCGTTCTTGCTCATCACCGGATAGAGGCGCAACAGCAGATAGATGCCAGCCTTCACCATCGTTGCCGAGTGTAAATAGGCGCTTGCAGGCGTAGGCGCACTCATACCACCCGGCAACCAGAAGTGAAACGGGAACTGGGCGCTTTTGGTAAAAGCCCCTAGCAAAATAAGCAATAAAATAGCCACATACCACGGATGATCCACAAGATATTCGTTGTCTAAGATAGTGGCAAATTCGGTCACAAAACCGGTTCCATTTGCCTGCCCTGTGGCCACACCCATCAGCACCAAGCCACCGAACAATGCTAAACCGCCGCCACCCGTAATAACCAAAGCCTGAAAGCCACCAAAGCGGGCTGCGGGGTCTTTTTCGCCTTTAAAGCTAATTAGCAAAAACGAGGTGACGCTGGTTAGCTCCCACATAATAAACATGGTGATAATGTTGCCAGACAACACCAAGCCTAACATTGCACCAGCAAACACCATCAAAATGGTGTTAAAGCGCGTTTGCTCGTCTTTATCCTCAAAATAAAAACCTGCATAAAAGAAAATAACCGCGCCAATACCCGTGATTACTAGGGCAAACAGTAAAGACAGCCCGTCTAGGTAAAACGAGGCATTAATGCCAAGCTCAGGCATCCACTCGACAGTACGAATGACGGTCTGATTATCCTCTACGTACGGAAAATAGCCGACAAAGGCGACAAATAAGGCTAGCATCGCGCCACTGGTTAAAAGTGTTTGCGCTAGCTGAGGAAGCCTATGCCGCACTTCTGGAATAGCTAGTATAAGGGCGACAAGAAAAGGTACTGCATTAAGACCCAAAATATCCATGTTTAGTTGTACCACGCTCCTGTGAAGGCTGTTTTCAAGCACAATGCAAGGCTAGGCTTGTTTATCAACGCAAACGCCCACGAGTCAGGGCAATTAAAAAGCCGTTTCGTTACCGATTGAGGTTAACATTCATCAAAAAATTTAGCGACAGCAGAAATGATAGACTTTGTTGGTTTGCACAATTTTGTTGGCACATAAGCAATTTATTTTCAAAATCGCTCGTTGATGATAGAGAGCAATTTTGAACAAAAGATAAGTGCCAGATAAAATACAGATGAGCTAAGGTCATTTTTTTAAATAGCCTTTGACAACTTGGCAAAAGCAACGTAGACTTTTTTTAAGCAATTCGGTAAGATTTTGACCCGTTATACGTCAAACCTACGACACATTATTTATAGCAAACGTGGTCAATTAAAAAAGGTTATTCATTGTGAAGTATCTCTATTGTGCTTGTTGTTGTTGTGAGAAGCAGGGGAACATCCACCTAAACTCGCCGGCAACGTAAGCAAAAAGCTAAGACCAACTAGCTAGATAAACCAGCAGCAAAGAGCGTGGAATGTAACCCCTGCGGCCAAGGCCGTAGCGATGGGTTCGCCACGCTTTTTTAACGCCTGCTGGTTTTTGGTTTAAATGATAAGCGCCTGATACATACAATCATAATTAGGGAGCAGAGATGGTATCTGTAGCACAACAGAATACAATACGAGCCACAACCGTTATAGATGGCATTGGGCAAACCCCACTCATTGGGTTTGAGCGTCTTACGGCTCATTTGCCAGCAGATATACAAATTTTTGCCAAAGCCGAGTGGTACAATCCCGGTGGCAGCA
>CAZLPC010000386.1:0-3518 GCA_964561305.1 uncultured Anaerolineae bacterium | reverse complement strand
TTAGGCTTCGACGATTTGGCTGGTGATTTTCAGAATCTGCTCGCCCACTTCACGCGGACGGCGACCCATTCCGCACGAGCAAGCGACAGCGACTTTCTCGCCGCGTGCATCTTCAATCGTCTTCAAAATTTGCATACTTTCATCAAGTGTGCGCTTTTCGTGGATGAAGCCTGCCACGAACTTCACACCTTGCGGCAATTTAATGTCTTTAAGCGGGGCATAATAAGCGGCATCTAGGGTGGGGGGATCACTGGCTTCGGCGAGCGGAAAATGAATATAGCTAAGGTTATGCGTGCTGGGCCAAGCTGCGATCATCTTATTGGTGAAATGAACTGCTTTTGTAAGGGTTTTAGGTTTGGTTAGGGCTTGATTATTTAAGTCGCCAAAGCACAGATGTACACCCAACTTGGCCGATGGATCTATTGCGCGGATAAGGGTCATCATATTATTGACTGGCAACGACACCAAAAAGCTCGGCAGACGTTGAGCCATCGCTACTTCGGCGGGCACTTCAATTTGAATGATCACATCATCGCCGCCAACTTTAAGAATTTCGTTGGTTTCCCATGCCAAGCGCCGATTAAATGCTTTCGAATAGCGCAACGCATCAAACGGCGATAACATGCCAAAGGCCACGCCAAGCCCACTGGGAATCCCCACTTGCATTTTTAGGTTGGGCATTCCGCGTTCTTCACGCAGGCGCTTAAAAATGGGGTAACTTTCCATGAAATATTCATGATAACGCAAGTTGAGATGGTTGTGCATTTCAGAGACAGGGCGCTTGGGTTTAAGACGTTCGCCATTGTCATAATCTATCGGAAAGCCGTCGGCGTTACGGGTTGCATCGCGTACCAGCTGCCAGTTTTCGGTATCGTTGGCACAAATATCAATCGCAGCTTGCACCCACGCGGCTCGCTTTCCGCGAGGAAACAGGTCGGTCTTCTCGCCAATTTCGCCATCGGGCAAGGCCCACATAGCGGAGCCAAGTTCTTCTAGCGCAAGACGCATTGCTTCTTCTTCGTTGTTAAATGGCATACTACCAACCAATAATGCTTCACGATTAGACACGTCTATTTTCCTTTTAAACTTATTTTTATGGAATAAAATGTTGTTTTGCATGTATTCGTCAACTTTATTATAATACAATTTCAATATTATTCTTAAGTTTGATAATGGAGAGATTTTCGTATGCGTAAGTTGACTTGTGATCCAAATGTTGAGGCAATTGGTCAAGTGATGTTGGCTTTTATTAACAACCTACAAGCCGAAGAGATTGAACCTGTCTTGAAGAAACATAACTTGACTGATGTAGATCCTGAAAGTTGGTATAAGGCTCAACAATGGTTAGATGTTTTAAACGAACTAGGGTCAGTAGACTATGTAGCTATTGGTCTGCAAACCGCCCAGCATGTCATTTTGCCACCCGGCCTAGAAAACCTAACCTACCTACAGATTATGACAAAATGGGATGAGATTTATCAATTTCAACATCGTGGCGGCGATATTGGCGGATTAACAGTCGAGCAAATAACCCCCACTCATTATCGGGCCGAGTGGAAAATCATATATCCCGATGACATGGCTTATGGCGTAGCATTTGGCTTTGCACGCCGCTTCTTGCCCAAGGGTACGGTTTTTACCCTAAAATATGATCCAGATTTTACACGGGTTGACGATGGTGGCGAAAAGACTGTGCTGCATATTTATGTCGAGGAATAGCCACTAGGCACTATAGGGCGAAATTGTCGCTTCATTTTGTTTTGGGTTGTTATAAGCAGCAATTTCGTCCTTTAGGCTCGGTGGGAATAGGCGGCGGTTAAAGATTAACCCCATAAAGATACCAATAATCACGCCAAACCATATTTGGAAAATGCCTATTAGCAAAACAGCCGCACCCACAGCCGCATCTTCCATGCCAACCATGCCGCTTAATAACACTGCCACCGTTAACTCGCGCCCCCCTGCGCCGCCCGGCATGGCGCTAATTGCCGAAATAACTACCGAAAAGCCTAAAATAAAGGTCGCTTGGGCAAATAGTGTTGTGCTAGGTGTTTGGCCCAATCCTAGCAAGATTAAGTAAAAACCCACACAGTCCGAAAAATAAGCGCCTAGTCCAAAAATAGTAGTGTTAAATAAGTGGCGTAGCTTGGTAAGTTCATAGCTGCTGTTATAAAGCGTGCGTATTTCAGTTTGAAAACGGCTCACGATTGGAAGCTTGCCAGCAACATCTATCAATAAATAGGCAGCTCGCTTAAACTGTGCTACCGCAATCACCCCCATCATTGCCAGTGTAATGCCCCCCATTACCAGCCGAATGTAGCCCGTACTTAGGCTATCGGTGGCAAAGATGGCGCTGGGCATTAGGATGGCGGTGGTTCCTAAAATAAGCACTACTGCAATGCCATCAATCAAGCGTTCGGCAAAAATAATAGGTGTGCTGCGCGTAACAGGGGTATGGGTCATGCTTTTGAGAATAAGGGCTTTTAAGACTTCGGCCATCTTGCCCGGACTCAGTGAAAATGGCAGGCTAGCCATCCATAAGATCAAGCTGTCTTGCACACGAATGGTCGCGGGCTGATGTGTCCCAAGTGCCGGGCGTGTTTGCCCACGCATTACCGGCTTCACATCAATAATATGCAAAAAATAGTGCCACTCTAAATAGCGTAGCCCCCAATTAATGAACTTAAGACCAATCACAGGTAACAAAAGCCATATTGGAAAGCTGCTCAGCTGCTTCAAGAGTGAATTTGCACTGGTCAGCACCACCACCACAATCATCACCACTACTGTAAAGGCAAGGCCCAGCGCAATTTGGTTTCGATATTTTTGCATAACGCTTCCTAAAATGATCACTCGTCAAATACGCTTTCTTATACTACACACATCAGCGCTTAACACGCATGGTAGAATTGAATAGATCAAACCGATAAGATGAATCTTTTAGATTTGCTTGCATTTTTATATGACCTGTGGGGATACTTGATTAAGAAACTGAAGGAGTTTGGGGCTTGGACGTAAAACTGGGCACTTACAACGTCAATAATTTATTTGATCGCTTTGATGATCCCTATAGTTGGGAAGACAACGCTGATGCACAGCGCACAAAGCCAAAGTCACTAGACGAAATCTATCAACTTGGCCAACGCCTGCGTGAAGATAAGCCCGATGTATTGGCGCTGCAAGAGGTTGAGGGCAAGGGTATTCTTTATGAATTTAACGTTTCACAGCTAGGACGCTTCTTTAAAGACTTGGCGCTGATACCGGGCAACGATCCACGTCGGATTGATGTGGCTGTTGCTAGCCGCTTTCCACTGGGCCAGATGGTATCATATCAATTTATCCGCGATTCAGAAAACGGGCGCAAGTTGTTCTCGCGGGATTTATTAGAAGTGGAAATTTTAAGCCCCACCGACCGCCGGCAACGTTTGTTTACCTTGTTTACGACGCATCTAAAGAGTAAATATGTAGACCCCAAGCAAAGCGCTGCCGCCAAAGAAAAAGACAGCCAGCAACGTGAC
>CAZLPC010000385.1:218-3529 GCA_964561305.1 uncultured Anaerolineae bacterium | reverse complement strand
GCCCTAGTCGCTGACTGTTGGGGGGGCGGAGTCGGGGGGCAGCGCAGCGCGGGCCCGATTAAGCGCCACAATGAGAGTGTGATTGCGCTCGTCCCATTCTGGAAAAAGGCTGCGGGCCGCCGACGAAAACTCCCACAGGCCCCACTCGATCAAGTGCAAAAGCTGGCGCGGCTCGCTGCTAAGGGCGGGCATGGTGTCGGCAAAGTCGTTGCCGCTATAGTGGTGGGTGGGCGCGGCTGCGGTGGTGACAGCGACGGTGTGATAAGTTTGCCAGATTTGGCGCATCGTCATCATGTCGTGCAACAGGTCTAAGGCCAGTTGCAGCCCCAGCAGGCGGTCGTTGTTCATCACCGCGACAATTGCGCCAATGGCTTTGGTTTGCACTTCATGAAACAGGGTTTGCACCCGCGCCAGTTGTTCGGCGAGAGGCGGCAACTCGGGGGCCGCGGGGGTATCTTTTAACAAGCGCAACACGGTTTCGCTGGTGCTTTCGACCATGGCCGGTTGACCCCACATCGCAAGGCGCGATTGCAGCACTGTCCGCAGGCGATCTTGGGGCACTACGACCAACACCACGCGCTGAAAATCCTCGAAGGTCAGAGAGAGCGTCATAAAATGCTCGGCATGGCGCACATCGGCATGGAAGATGCGGCCAATGCGCTCAAAAAAGCCCGGCTCAAGGAAGGTGCGCCATGCGGTGGGCGCGTTGGTGATCACCAATAACTCGATAGGGCTCCAAGCGGTGGGGCCGTCTTCAGACGCATACGCGCCAAATAAGCCATTGGCG
The DNA here is from genome assembly GCA_964561305.1 of uncultured Anaerolineae bacterium. Classification (GTDB taxonomy): domain Bacteria; phylum Chloroflexota; class Anaerolineae; order Aggregatilineales; family J027; genus J027. The sequence goes on along the minus strand of CAZLPC010000385.1, from coordinate 2,742 downwards.
ATAACATTGCGATCTTTTGTCAATAAAGATTGCAGGTGTTTTAGGGTGGGGTTGTTCATGGCAGGCTCCATATTCACGCACGAGACAGCGGGCGCTCAGGTAGAATGTTCATATTGCTGAATCAACTCAATCAGTCGCTCGATCTTAAAGGGTTTAATTAAAAACGCATCGCAGCCCGCGTCCCATGCGCGGCGTTGCAGGTCTACTGCGCCGATGGCAGTGGCCACGATAATGGGCGTGTCTTGCAAGCTGTTTTTTTCGCGCAATAGCTGAATGGCCATAATGCCATCTACTGAGGGCAAAGCAATATCGGTGATGATAATTTGCGGAACCATCTGCTCGGCCAAGATAATGCCTTCCATGGCAGTCGGGGCAACAATCACCTGATAGCCATTTTGGGTAAGGGCTTGGTGAACCAGTGTGGCATACACTTCATCATCTTCAATTAACAAAATTAAGGTCATTTGTTCTTTATCCGTAATCCATAAAACACCGAGAGGTGCATTAACGAACTTTGGTAGCACACACAATACTGTATCATAATTTATGATGGTTGCATCGAACTCGTGGCGGCTAATTCTGATAGGATCGATGGGGTGCGGATCGAGATGATGGAAATAAAGACATTGCGCGCCAACCATGCGTTGTGGTGGTGCGGCAACAAAAAACTGCGAGAGGTGGTGATATTCGCAGAAGAAGCGATACATACCCCAACCCCAAAGACCAACAAACGCAATGCCAGCATCATAAACGATTGTTACGCCTTTTAATGATGAGCTGCAAAATCATAGCATAACATAAAATAAGCAGGATGTCAGCCGAAAACAACCTGTTGGGTATCCGATTCGGTGTAAATTACGAGCAACATAAGCGAGCACGCAGGTACAGCCCCTACAATGGCGCGGCCATGCGGTTTTTGTGTGGGCTGTGCCGATCTGCCAGCCCAGAATACCCCTTCAGTACAGGTGGCGCTGTGACAATGTGGGTGGTTTGTGACGATTTTCACCTTTACGCCCGTCCACGTTTTGCTATGATAGTTTAAACTGGATTATGGAGTAGAAAACGCCGCTGATGAAACGTTTTGTTGTGTTGATGATGATTGGTCTTGCGGGGTTGCTGGCGTGTAGTGACAACGACACCCCCCAAGCCACACTTGCGCCCGCCGAAAGCGCCACTATCCGCGAAAACGACGCGCCAGCATGGACAGCTGACCTGTTAAGCGAGCCATTGGCGCTGGATGCCGATGCCGACTTTAGCCTGACCACCACCGCAGGTCAGCCCTTTACGCTGTCGGCCCAAACCGACAAAATCACGGTGCTATATTTTGGCTTCACCACTTGCCCCGATATTTGCCCACTGACCCTGCACGAGCTAAACCGCGCCTATCAGAGCCTAGAAGAACCCCGCGACGCAGTGCAAATTGTGCTGGTAACGGTTGACCCCGACCGCGACACGCCCCAAGTGTTGGCCGATTATGTGGGGCGCTATCATGAAGATTTTTTGGCGCTAACGGGCGATGCGGCGGCTTTGCAAGCGGCCTATGATGCGTTTGGGGTGCGGGCCGAGCCTGTGCCGCTTCCTGACTCGGCGTTGGGGTATACGATGGATCACACCGCCGATGTCTACATTGTGCCGCCCGATCATCGCTATAGCCGTACATTTGCCCACGGCGCGACCTTCTCTAATTTTGCGCACGACTTGGCGCTGATGATCGAGCAACTAGGGGCGGCAGAAGGGCCCCAAGTGGTGGCTTATGCCGACCAATTGCACGGCGTGGCCCAAGACATCGGCACGCCCCTCGCCGATTTTACGCTGACCAGCACCCAAACCGCCGCCGATTTTACGCTGTTAGAACAGCGCGGCATGATCACGGTGCTGTATTATGGCTTTACCTCGTGTCCTGATATTTGCCCGCTAACGCTCTATGAGATCAGTCGGGCGCTGGAGGTTTTGGGGCCGCTGGCCGCGCATGTGCAAGTGGCGATGGTGACCGTTGATCCCGACCGCGACACGCCTCAACTGCTTAAAAACTATGTCGAGCGCTATGATCCGCGCTTTATTGGGCTATATGGCGACAGTGCTGCCACCGATGCCGCTAAAGCCGTATTTGGCGTGTTGGCTTTTCAGCAGCCCCTGAGCGGATCGGCGCTGGGCTACACCATTGATCACACCGCCGATATTTTTGTGGTGGGCCCCAACGGCCACTATCTGCTGCGCATTCCACACGGACGGCCCTATACCCAACTGGCCGATGACTTGCGCGTGATAATTGAAAATGAAATCAGTGAAAATGAAACGGAAGCAGGCAGGGCCTCATGAATCGAGTAACGGTTGCGCTTTTGGCGCTTATTATAGTGCTGGGGGGCGCGGTGGGTGTTTGGCGCTGGCGACAGCCCAATAACGCGCCCACGGCGGCTAGTGGGCCGGTGTGGGGCGATAACATTGAGATTTTGTTGGGCAGCAGCAACCTCTCGGTGACGGAAAGCCGCGAGACGATCTTGCTGCGCGATGGCTTTCGGCGCAT
>CAZLPC010000385.1:0-208 GCA_964561305.1 uncultured Anaerolineae bacterium | reverse complement strand
CGCCAGGCCATTCGCCGCTCCCCGAGGGCGAGTGACGTGGCCAGCGTGATGGTGGCGGCGTATCCCGAAGGCGCGCCGGCCCCCACATGGCAGGGCCCGGCCACGCCCTATCAAGACGGCGAAGGGGTCTATTGGGTGGTTGTGCCCACGTTTGAGCAGGCCGGCGCATGGGCTCTAGAAATTACGATCACCGATGATAACGGCCACC
>CAZLPC010000384.1:0-3533 GCA_964561305.1 uncultured Anaerolineae bacterium | reverse complement strand
TATGTATGTATCGGCTGGCGAGGGCTTGAACGACGCTTATTCGCCCGATGGCACATTCTCGCCCGAACTCATTGATTTTAATCGGGTCTTTGGCCCCATCTATGAATGCAATGATGCAGGCCAAGGCGATTGCAGCTTCTCGCCCAATTTTGAAAGCGGCAACATCCTCATCAGCAACGGCTCTAGCTACAATCCGGGTAGTGTCGATGCCGGTCTGATGCTTATTCCTTACACCACCGACCCCTTGCTCTATGTGCTGGGTTCATTTAATGGGCGCACCAGTGGAACCTATGCCATTTTAGTAACAGGTTTTGTGCCCGGCCCCTAAAACCCTCGCAGACAGCACTTTTTGGAGGAGGTTCGGTCTCCTCCAAATTTCCCTCTTTTCCACCATTAAGAACTGTTGTATGCTATATTAAAGTGTATACGGTTCACAAAAGGTCAACAAACTACCATGATTACCCTACCAATTGGCTATATTCTTCGGCGGCCAGTTGCCGAAGATGCGCCTGCCCTTGCAGATTTAATGATTGCCCATGATATTGATATGAACGGCCAAGCCGACACTGTGCTGAGTGACGTGTTGGACAATTGGCACGATATTGACCTCGAAAACAACGCTTGGCTCGTCCTTACCGAAGCGGGCCAAATGGTGGGCTATGAAGAAGTTTACCCCATGCAACACGGTCGTATCGCTATTGATGGCTTTGTGCATCCCGATCATGCTTCGTGTGGAATTGGTAGCTATTTAGTGTCACTAGCCGAGGCGCGGGCCCAAGAACTGATCTCCACTTTTCCGCCCGACTATGAGATTTTTATAAGCGCCGGACACTATAGCCAAGACAACAACGCCATCGGCATGTTTGCGGCGTTTGGGTATGAGTTGGTACGCTACTTCTATCGGATGACCATCACATTTGATACCCCCCCTTCCCCCGTCGCATGGCCCGCTGGCTATACATTATGCAGCTTTCGCGCCGATAGTGACGGCCCCTTGATGTATGACTTGCACATGCGCTCATTCTCAAATCATTTTGGCTTTGCGGTGCGCCCCTACGAAACATGGCACGGCCACACACTCGGCTCGATACAATTTCGAGAAGACTTGTGGTTTTATGCGTCGGATGCAAACGGCACACCCGCCGGCTTTGCCCTAAATTATCTACGCGAGGACAACACGGGTTGGGTGGGTGTTTTGGGTGTATTAGACGAGCATCGGGGGCGCGGCTTGGGGATGGCGGTTTTGCAACACAGTTTTGCGCTACTTTATGCCGCCGGGGCCCAAACCATTGAGCTAGGCGTAGATGCCAGCAACAGCACCGGCGCGGTAGGTTTATATGAGCGCGCCGGAATGTCGGTGCGCGTCCAATATTCCACGCAAGAGAAGATCATCCGGCCCGGCTTGCGCCAATCGGTCAGCTAAAATCGTCCTAAAAACAAACGAACCATCTTATAATGATGGTTCGTCGTTATTTGCCGCATTTACGGTATTGTAATAGCTTTCAACTTGTACCAATTGGCTTGTTGTAGGATAGATAAACGGGCGCACCTTACGAATTTTGTCCCACGCAACATGGGGCGGATCGCCTTTGCTCACTAAATAGCACGCGACCATCGTGGGGCCGCGTCCCACCCCTGCCCGACAATGCACATAGACCTTGCAACCACTTTCTAACTCGGTATCAATAAAAGCGACGGCGCTTTGAATATCGGCCAAGGTGGGTGGCGTGTGGTCGTCGGTGGGTATCCACAAATAGCGGTCTGTAATGCGCCCCATTGCGGCATCATCAGGACTAGTCCGCAAATTAACGATGCCCGACAACCCCATTTGCTCCATCCGTTTAATACCATAGCGATAGTGCTGCCCCCCCACCCACACATTGGGCAATACTTCGCTATAGCGCCGTATTGGGTGGCCAGTGATTAAGCGATGGATGGGAGCGGCCACGCGCAACAATCCAATAATCGGTAGGCGGCGTAGCCAATGCCACGCCGAATGACGTTCGCGCTTTATCAAACGTATTTGCTCCTCATTATATTCCCGGTGGTGGAAACGTTTCACGATAGAGCGCCATAGCGTGTCTAATGGCCGCCCGCGCTTCATCTGCCCCTACCCAGCCTAGGCTCTCTACTTTAGAGTTTCGTTCTAGCTCTTTATAGGTTCTAAAAAAATGCTCGACCATATTGGGAAAATGGCGCGGCAAGTTTTCTAGATCAAGATAGTCGTCATATTCAGGATCGGTGGCGGGCACAGCCAACACTTTGTCATCGGTTTGGCCTTTGTCAATAAGGCGCAACATAGCCACTGGCCGCGCTTCAATAACGCACCCCGGAAAGGACGGTTCGCTCATCATCACCAAAATATCAAGCGGATCATTATCAGGATAATAGGTTTGGGGGATGAAGCCATAGTCGCCGGGATAATGCACCGGACTAGACAGCACCCGATCCAGCTTAATCACCCCAGCAGTCTTGCTATATTCGTATTTGTTGCGGCTGCCTTTGGGCACTTCGACCACAGCATAGACGCTATCGGGTGCTTTGGGCCCGCTAGAAAGCGCGTGCCATAAATGGATTGCCATCGGTTTATTGTCTCCTTTGATACGAACCCCCATTGTAGCGCGAACGCCACAATCTGTACAATTAAACGCTGATATTGGGTAACATATCCTTTTCGGTGGAAATAGGAAAAGCCAACCTTTTTTGGGCGACCACACAGGGTCGCCCTTACACAAAACCGCATGGCCGCGCCATTGTAGGGGCGATGCCTATGTGCTCGCCCATGTTTCTTGGAATTTACCCTGAATTCGATACTGATATTGAATAGCACTTTTGCAAATTGGTATACACAAATACAGCCTAGTACGCCTAACCTACGACCCTCAAAATCTGTATGTAACCCAAAAGCCCCCTGCTCAAACTTGAGCAGAGGGCTTTTTTAGAAGACAATGCTAGGGTGGTGTTCGCAAACAGATGTTTAGTTGGCGATGGGGGTGGCAAAACGCAGCACCACCACATCTGCACCTGTGCCAGCCAACACAATCAGATAGCTGGTTTGCTCGGCAAAGACCGAATTGTTGACAAACACCACCAATGCACCTGTGGCGTTGTCATTAAAGCTGATATTGGCCAAGCCAGCAGGAATGGTCGCGCCAATTTGGCCGTCGTTATCGCCTAAGGTACCGGGATAAGCGAGGCTGCTGACCACAGGTTCGCCATTTAACACCACATCAAGGGCAGGCCCGCCCTCTGAGGCGTGAAAAATTTCAATGCGCGACTGGCCAGCTTCTAACGGGGCATAATCTTCGACAAAAGTTTGGATAGCGACTGTGCCATTTTCAAACGAGCCGATGATGGCAATGGTGGCGCGTTCGGTTTCGGTGGTAACCGGAACAACAATACCTTCTACCATATTATTTTTAAAATATTCATTCAGTAATAATAACCGGTCATTAAAGAAGAGAATGATTTTTTAAAAAAACTAAAGACAAAAACAAAAGCAAAACAAAAAAAAATTAAGAGTCGAAACAAAT
>CAZLPC010000383.1:0-3560 GCA_964561305.1 uncultured Anaerolineae bacterium | reverse complement strand
CGGTCAAGCTATTAAGGAACATAGGCAACGTGGCGACCAGCGTTTTACCTTCGCCCGTTTTCATTTCTGCAATTGCGCCCGTGTGCAAAACAATTCCACCAATCAGTTGCACATCATAATGAACCAATCCGATGGTGCGGCGGCTGGCTTCGCGCACTAGCGCGAACGCTTCGGGCAATAACTGGTTTAATGTTTCACCATCTTCTTGATGGCGGCGTTTTAAGTCGGCGGCCAAGGCCCGCAGTTCCTCATCAGAAGATTGCTGCATTTTGTCGCCAAGCCGATTAATTTCATCAACCTGATCTTGATAATGGCGTAAAACCCGCGCACGCGGATCGCCCATTACCAAGTTTCCAATGCTTTTGAACATGAACTCTCTCTCTCGCAACGCAAGTTCTCACTTGCACCCGTACGATAATTACCTTGCATTATAACATTACAACATCAGCGAATCGTTGGCGTATTCAACCAGACCCACACCTGCTTATTGGCGGGCTTCCCATTCGCGGATAGTGTTGCGAATGAAATCGCGCACGTCAGGGTCAATTACCTCATCCACTTCAGGATACGAGCGTCCGTCTACCTCAATTCGCAGGCTACCATCAGGGTTCGAGCGCACATGAATGCTGCGGTGCTGATAGAGGTGGCTTTGCATTAGCCGAAACTGCAATAGCTCTTCAATTTGATCGGCAATGCTGCCCATACCCGTTGGAGCCAACACCGCTTGGGGCGATACGATAGTGTCGGGGCGTGGAGTAAGCGATGGCGTAGTGGGTTTGGCGCGGTTGGCCCAATCACCTTGTTGCGAGATAACAGCAGTGCGTTTTTGGAAGTCTGGGGCAGACATACCCGATGCAATAGCACCTGCTTGGGCAGTGCGGCCGAGTTCTTCCACAACAGAGATGAAGCGTTTGGCAAATGTACGATCGGCAAGCTCTGGAATGGTTTGAAAGATTTTGCTGCCCATTTGAATGATCAGTGATCCATCGGTTATATCGCGCCATACCCGCATAATTTCGACAGCATCTTCGGGCAATTCATTACGTCCTGAAATATAAGCTGCACCCGCACGCTGAGGTTGATCGGCAATAGGCACATCGTTCTCGGCCAAGTTCATTGGTTCTTCAACAGGCAATGTCACCGATGCCTCAAGGGGCGGCAGTTCGGACGGCATTGGATAGGTAGGTTGGTCGGCTGGCTCGGTAAACATATTGCTAAAATCGGGTTCGGGCAGGTCATTAGTCAGGTCATTTAAAGATGGCATGGGTATGTCTCCTGCGATAGAACGATTGTCAGCCGTTGGTTGCACTAGATTATTGAAAACGTTATATAGCTGAATAAAAACGTTGGGCAGCGGTGGCTCGCCGGCCCGTCTGCGCCGTCGCCGTTCGTTGCTGCGCTGAATGGCTAGCGTAAACATAATTACCCACAACACCCCCAAGAAAACAACGGCGATGATCAGATTTAAAACACCACTTTGGGTAATAAACTCGGTAAACGAATCGTTGCCCATGTTATCTCTCTCGTTGACAATTCGGACAGAAATGTGTCCCACGCTGGGCCACTACAATTTTTTGAATATTGGCTTTGCCACAGGTTGGGCATAAGTGATCGGTTTGGCCATAGACTCGCAGTTGGTTTTGGGCTGTGCCTTTTGTGCCATCGGGTTTACGATACCAATTGACACTTGCGCCTTCGCGGGCAATGCCATCCGCCAAAACTTGGCGAACGGCTTGCCAAAGTGCGGCCTTTTCAGTGCTGTTTAAACTATTGGCCAACCGCTTCGGATGAATTTGGGCTAAATGCAAGGCCTCATCGGCATAGATATTGCCCACCCCCGCCACAAAAGCCTGATCCATAAGCAAAGGCTTAATTTTTCCGCTACGTTTGGCAAGCCGTTCTTGCCATACTTCAACGGTAAAAGCATCGTCAAGCGGTTCTGGGCCCAACCCACCAACAATAGCGTCGGCGTTTTGTACCAAGTATACCCGACCAAACTTCCGCGAGTCTGAAAACCGAAGCTGATGATCATTGTCTAGTTGAAACCAAAAATGCACCCACTGATCGGCATGATCAGTAGATGTGTTTGGCACAACATACAAACGCCCCGTCATTTTTAGATGCACAATCAAGGTATCGGCCTCTAGGTCTATCAAAATATATTTAGCCCGACGATGCACGTCTTGAATAGTTTGGTGCTGAATCCGCGCTAAAAATAGCTCTGGCGATGGTTCAGCCAATCCATTGGGCCAATCTAGCCATGCCGATTCAATGCGTCGGCCTAACAACGCAGGGCGTATGCCTCGGACGGTGGTTTCGACTTCTGGTAATTCTGGCATGTTAAGCTTTATTCTACCGTATTCGCGGATAGCACTTAGGTTCTGTAGATACACCTTAACAATTGCAATCTATATTTTGCAGCTTGGTGCTGGGTTGGATGCAATTGACAAATCTTACGGGAGTTTAGGCGATTTGTCTAAAAAAGCAGAATAAAGTTGCTTTACTAATATGCACCTGTTATAGTTAGGATATGGAAACAACAGTTTTCCTAAAAAATAGTCCTAGTGGCTATCTCCCCGATGTGTATTGTGAGATACGATTTTCTATATTTAGACCAATATACATCACTGCTTCGTTTAAAAAAACAGAAAGGAACGCAGACGTATATCTTCCCATCAAAGATTGCCTCTGCTAAAAACATCCATGAGCAAAAATGAAAAAATACCTGTTGCTTTTGATACCAACAAAGACCCACTGATTGTCATTGCATCAAATCGTGGGCCATTCTCGTTTTCACAAAGCGAACTAGGCGACTTTAGCATTAAACGTGGCGAAGGTGGGTTGGTCACAGCGTTGTGGGCGTTGGCCCAGCGCAATAAAGTGTTATGGATAGCAGCAGCCCTCGGCGACGATGATCGTGCGTATGCTCTCCAACACCAAGAGCAAATTGTTGAGGTGCAAGGCATCTTCTTGAAGCTGATGATCCCTGACCGTGAACAATATGATCAATATTATAATGAAATTGCCAATCCCCTGTTGTGGTTTATCCATCATGAATTATGGGACGTGCCGCGCTCACCTGTTATTACCCGCAAGGTATGGGAAGCATGGGACGGCTATGTGGCGGTGAACGCACAATTTGCCCAAGTGATTGCCAATGCCATTGATGAAATGGCCGACGAATCAGCAGAGCGTCCGATTATTGTATTTCCGCAAGACTATCATCTCTATATGGTTCCGCACTTCTTACGCCAGTTAGTGGGCGAACGGGTACAGATTCAGCCATTTATCCATATTCCGTGGCCGGGCCCCGACGCATGGCGCATGTTACCCGAAAAAATGCGGACAGCGATGCTCCATAGTTTGCTGATGTCAGATCGCATTGGTTTTCAGACCCAGCGCGATGCCTTTAATTTTGTGCAAACAACGCGGTTTCATCTTAACGATGCACACTCTTTTGGGGCCCGCGACAGCATTACCTATCGAGAGCGCAAAGTTGCGGCCAAGGCCTATCCCATTTCAGTAGATGTCGAAAAAGTACAAGCCATTTCCGAAGAGCC
>CAZLPC010000382.1:0-3566 GCA_964561305.1 uncultured Anaerolineae bacterium | reverse complement strand
CATTGGCTTTCCGAAGGATCGGCGGCGTTTATTTGCGACATGCAGCGCTTTGAGGTGGTGGCCGGTACGATGGTATTTGTATCGCCGGGCCAAGTGCATACATGGCAAACCGATCAGCACAAACGGCTATCGGTCATGAGCTTTTCGCCCAGTTTGTTTACGCGCAATGGTCAAGACTTTAGCCTAACGCTGCGCCAATTGCCGTTTCATCTTACCGCTAGCCTGCCGATGGTGCAAATGGGCGACGACTGTCTTGGGTTGATAGACCAACTCTTTGAAACAGCCCATGCCCGCCAACGTGAAGCAAGCGCCGAGAACTTGTTGTTGGCTTATTTGAACGTTATTTTGGCCGAGGCCCAGCGCCACTATGAGCCAATGGTGGGCGCATTAAATTATTCGGCGGGTGGGCGCTTAAGCCAAGAGTTTCGCTTATTGGTAGAGTTTCATTATTTGGAACGCTGGCAAGTGCAAGATTATGCCGACGAGTTGGGCGTGACGGCTAACTATTTGGTCGAAACGGTGCGCCAAACCATCGGCATCACGCCGGGCCGCATTATCCAAGATCGCCTGCTATTAGAAGCGCAACGTTTATTGGTGCATACTCGTTTCACAGTTGCCGAAGTGGCCGAAACACTGTCGTTTAACACCCTGTCTTATTTTGGGCGCTGGTTTAAAAACTTAACGGACCTTAGCCCAACCCAATATCGTGAACAACACACCGATTTATATAACCGATAAATTTGAACACCTTCTCGATAGTGTGTGGCTTGGTAGTAGGACGCTTTTGGGGTTCAATAGAGATGGTTGCGCGACCACCGAAAACCCAATTGTTAATTCTATTAGGAGTCATGAGCATGTCTAGTTTTCCACGTCGAGATTTTTTGAAAATAGCAGGCGCTTCTGGTGCAGCATTGGCGGCAGGTTCGCTGTTGCAGCCGACGGTGCGTCAAGCCCGCGCCCAATCACCCCAACTAGCCGGCCGCGTGTTAGTAATGAAGTCTGGCCCCATCACCTTGCATACTTATGTTGCCCCCGAAGCCAGCGTCAGCGTCACCAGCCACATCATCGAAACCGACAACCAATTGGTATTGATTGATGGCCAGTTTTTGCAGGTTTTTGGTCAAGAAGTAGCCGCCTATATCGAAAGTTTAGGCAAGCCCCTAGCGCGTTTTTATCTGAGCCACGAGCATCCAGACCACTGGATGGCAGCCAACAGCTTTAGCGGCCCCTTTATCACCACCGACACTATTGCGGCCAATGTTGCGGCCAGTGTGGCCAATGGCGCAGTGGAAAATGCGGCGGCATTGGTGGGGGCCGATCAAGTGCCGACCACGCCCAATGTGCCGAGTGGTGGTGTGGTAGCCGGCAGCGAAACCATTGATGGCGCGGTGTTTGAATTTGACATCATCAACAACGCCGAAGCCCCCGAACAACTGCTGTTTAAGTTCCCAGAAGCGGGGGTTGTTATTGTACAAGACTTGCTATATGCCGACTTACACAGCTTCCCAGTTCCATTTACTCGTGAGGGGTGGCTAAGTGCGCTTGACACCATCAGTGCCTTAAGCGCCGACGGCTATCATACACTGGGTTCGGGGCATGGCTACTTGACCGGTTTTGGCGAGCTTGATGCACAAAAAGCCTATCTGGAATTTCAAATTGAAGTGGTGGGATCGTCTGCTAGTGCCGAAGAAGCAACTGCCCGCCTCATTGAGCGCTATCCAAACTATGGCGGCCAGTTTATCCTCTCGTTTTTGGGGTTGGCTTTTCCGCAATAGCAGCACAGTCGTCAATGAGATAGCAAAGCAGGGGCCGTTCTGGCCCCTATTTTGTGTGATGCCCTAGTTATCGGGCATGGGCGCGAGGGTGCCTGCTTCTGTGGGTAATTGGATGAAGGGATTGACCCCCTCTGGCACAAGCCCAAAGGTGATGTTGTCGGCGAGATTGCTCAAAAATTCAAATTGGAGCAACAACTGAACCGCTTCGGGTGAGTACTCGCCCAAAATATCGGCAACTGAGCGCAACGCATCGGCTTGTCCTTCGGCGCGGATACGGGCGGCATTGGCTTCACCTTCGGCTACGGTGGCGGCGCGTTCAGCATCGGCCTCCGCACTCAGCAGGCGCTCCCGCGAGGTGACAAAATCTAGATTGAAGTCATACTTCCGCAACAAAAAGTCCTCTAATGTCACACATTGCTCGGCGAGGCGTGGCCGAATATCGTTGGCAATTTCTTCTTCTAGTAATTCAATGACCGTTCGCACCGATGCATCAGTAATGTCTACGTCTTGGCCGGTACTAAGCCGCCCAGAAAACAACTGAACAGCTGTGAAGCGCCCCGACATCAAGCGTACCCGCGAGCGCGTAATGGCCGAGACGGCCCGTTCGTTTACTTCGTCCATGTTGCGGCCAGTGTTACGATAGACGCATTCGGTATCTTCGGGCGTAATGCGCCAAATAACCGTAAAATTAGCGAAGGCCTCTTGACCATCGGGCGTGTTAAACGCCGTCGAAATGCCCGTATAGTCTGCCCCAGAAGCACTTGGTTCGCGGGTGACTTCATAAATCACAATGCGCGTCGAGTAGCACTTGAGGCTGTCAGTAAACGGTATAACCACATGTAAGCCCGGCCCGGTTGCGCCTACCACATTTCCAAAGCGCAAACGCACACAGTGTTCGCCCGCATCCACCGAGCGCGTACCAAACAACAACAACATACAGGCAAAAACAAACAACACCACGCCTAGCGTCACAAAACCGGACATGCGACGCGGCATATTGATATAGGTGTTTTCAAACGGATTTTGATTGCGCGAAATAGACATCATAAACTCCTTAATTCGATTAGCCGAAAATGCGCGGCACGATCAAATCTAATTGTAGGGCCGCGTCTTGAAAATAGGGTAAGTAAGCCCCATTAACTGGGGGGGATTTAAACGGATGATGATGGTCGGACTCGATCTGAAGCTGATAGAGCCAGTGGCGTGTGCCGACCACCTGTAGCGAGAAATAGCCCGCACTATTGGTCTGGGCTGTGACGACGGGTTGGGGCGCTGTGGCAGTCGTCGTGCAGACCCCTTCGTCAAATTCGCCCACCCACACCACATGAACGGTAGCGGCGATAGGTGTGCTTTGGGCATCAGTCACGCGGCCTTGTACCGTGTAAAGTGTATCGCATTCAACGAGTGAGGCACTTTTGGTGGGCTGGGCATCACCTGTTACGAGAGATGCACCAATTAGACTGCCCATCCCCAGCGTTAGCAGCGCCAAAATGCTCCATAACCAGCCTTTAATCGTCATAATGATCGCTGCTGCTAGGCATGGGGCCGATAGCGGCGCGCCCAATAATTTCATAAGCAGTGTCGCCGGAAGGGGGCTGCATCAGGCCGGCGCGGCAATCGCGGAAGTAGCGGGCCAGTGGCAAACTGTCATTTAGGCTTTGACCGCCCGCAATTCGCAGCGCATTTTCGGTAACACGATTGGCCACCTCGACTGCGAAATGCTTGGCGGCGGCTGTGCGATGGATAAAGGCGCGGGGATCGTCGCCAGCCCCCCCCCACGCGCGGGCCACT
>CAZLPC010000381.1:0-3575 GCA_964561305.1 uncultured Anaerolineae bacterium | reverse complement strand
TCCAATGCTGAGCAGATTATAGCAGCGCTGCGCCTGAGCCTCATTACCACACTGATCAGCTTGTTGATCATCATTATTATCGGCACGCCGCTTGCTTATGGCTTGGCCCGCTATAAGTTTGTGGGCAAACGCTTGCTATCAGTGATTATTGAATTGCCGATTGTGTTGCCGCCAGCAGTGGCTGGTTTGGGGTTGTTGCTGGCTTTGGGACGACGGAGTGCAATTGGTGGTTTTGTTGAAACCTATTTTGGCTATACGATACCTTTTTCACAGGTGGCGGTGATTATTGCACAAGTGTTTGTGGCCTTGCCCTATTATGTCCGCACCGCCCAGCTTGGCTTCCAAAATATTCCTAAAGCCATTGAAGAAGCGGCCCAAATAGACGGTGCAGACTGGATCGCCCGTTTGCGTTACATCATCCTACCGCTTGCCCGCAACGCCCTTTTATCGGGCGCATTGCTCAGTTGGGCGCGGGCCTTGGGCGAATTTGGCGCGACAATTTTGTTTGCAGGCAATTTGCAGGGCGTAACACAAACGCTGCCCTTGCTGGTATTTTCCATTTTCGAGCGCGATCTGAATGCCGCCATCTGGACGGCGGTCATCCTCATCATCACCGCCGTAATCACGCTGCTGCTGTCTCGTTGGCTGTTGGATAGAAATCAGGAATTTAACGACTGAATTTATTTTGCACACAAGATTGTGATTTTCTTCACTTTTATTACCCCGCCGACCGTCCTAAACTAAAAAGTGACGTTCTTATGCGACTATCGCATAATGCGCTTTTAATATCGCAGAAAGGGGCATTTTATGAACGCACGTATACTGGTGGCTTATGCCAGCAAATATGGCGCGACCGCTGAAATTGCTGAAAAGATCGGCCAAGTCTTGACGAGTGCCAATTTGCGGGCCGATGTACGGCCTATCGAAGACATCGCCACATTGTCTGGTTATGATGCGGTTATTCTAGGCAGTGCCGTTTATATTGGACAATGGCGCAAAGACGCTGCCAAGTTCTTAGAATTGAATGAAGGCACATTAGCCCATCTACCTGTGTGGCTCTTCTCAACCGGCCCCACTGGCGAAGGTGAGCCTGTAGATTTAATGAAAGGGTGGCACTTCCCCGAAAACTTACAACCCATCGCCGACCGTATTCATGTCCGCGATACGGCACTATTTCATGGCGTGCTAGACAAAACCAAGCTCAATTTTGGCGAGCGGATGATCATCAAAGGTGTGAAAGCGCCCATTGGCGACTATCGCGATTGGGATGCGATCATTACATGGGCCCAAAAAATCGCCGATGCCATCAAAAATGACATCTTAGAACTGCAATAACTAGTTTGATCCTGACGACATTATTACCATTGTCGAAGCGCTTAGATCGGTAAAATCGCTAACTTGGTATTGGTGAAGGCTTTGCGGGCCGTGCAACCTGCTAGAAGCCAATTACCGCGCACTTGAAGCGGGCGCAAAATACGCCAGCGAAGTGCTGCAACCGCATCCCTATACGAGTTTAAGAAGCCCAGCCAGGGCTGGGCTTCAACGGCTAGCCTACATCAAAAATCATCGAATCTGATATGTGAGGATCACAATGCCGGATGGAGTTGTCTTCGAACTAACCAGATTAAGCCGCTTCAGTTCGCTTCCATCGGTAAACAGACGCTTGCCACGCCCCACTATCACCGGATAAACACATAGCACCAGTTCATCCACCAGTCCTGCCGCCAGCAACGATTGAACAAGAGTCGGGCTGCCTCCTGTACCAATTGCTTTGCCGGGTTGTTGTTTCAAGCGATTAATTTCTTGGGATAGATCCCCCTGCAACAGCGTCGTGTTGTGCCAATCCACATCTGCAAGGGTGGTTGAAACCACATATTTCGGCGTATTGTTGATATAGGTGGCAAACGGCTCATCGGTTGATGTGGGCCAATAAGATGCCCATTCTTGGTAAGTTACACGCCCCAGCAAGGTACTGCCGATACCATCAAGTTGAGCGAGCATTTCGGTCATCATTGCTTCATCGAAAGAATCAAACGACCACTGATCAGGCGACTCGACAACACCATCCAACGAAATGAATAGACTGGCCACTACTTTTCTCATCAACGATTCTCCTCTTGCTGTTTGTGCTCAATGTTTTCATGGTATATCAGCGAAAGGAGTGTGTCTTGTAAAGTAACGACAACTGTGCGGATTTGCTGGTATCGATTAATTGAGTGGGGGTTTGCCCAATAAAATATTTGAGCGACTTGGTTAGATAGGCTTGATCAAAGTAACCTGTTTCATAGACAGTATCAAGAATCGATACACCTTGCCGCAATAGGATCGCCGCTTGCCGTGCGCGATCAATTTGTTGCATGGTTCGATAGCTGAGGCCAGTGGCACCCAAAAACCGTCGTTGAACAGAACGCAAAGACATATCAGGCGGACAACCACGCAATACCGATTCAATGACAGGCTCTTGAGCCAAGATGTCATCCCGCACCAACCGCTTCACAAAGCTCTCGGCATTTTCATAGGTTGGCAACTCATACGTTGCATTTTTCAGCCAAAAAGTATGGCCTGATGATATTGAAAAGTTGAAATTCCTATCAACCAGCATCGTTAAGGATAGATGGGGCATAAATACACCGGGACGGAAGATAATACCAAAGAATTCGGTATGGCTAGGAACAGGGGCAGTTGTTGCCCGTGTTTCGGGCCCTATTAAGGCTGCATGGATTTTGTCATCCTCTTTCCAAACCACCAAATCGAGCTGAAAACCAGCGATCGAAATGAATGTGCTGATGTCTTCGCTTCGAGAGCGCCATACCATTTCGACAAAAGGTGAGTCAGACGGGCGTTTTTCTATATTAATTCCCATCAGAATGCCTCCTTAATTTATATCTAACCTCTATTCTGCCAGCTTGACTGATTGCTAGCAAACCAAAACGAACAGTACGGCACAACACTTGTCCATTGGTAGGAGAGACTGAGCAAAGATGCTTGGTTTCTGCCCTTTTTTATTCCAATATTATGATACTATCTAGCTACGTTTCAATATACCCTATCTAGAATCTCCCCATTTCGAGGCATCCATGACAATTGATTTTACGGGCAAGATTATTCACTGGCGTGGGCCTGCCCCTTGGTTTTTTGTGGCTGTGCCAGAGCAACAAAGCCAAGACTTGAAGGCGATCTCAAATATGGTCACGTATGGCTGGGGCGTGATTCCCGTACAAGTTCAAATTGGCGACACCGTGTGGAAGACCTCGCTGTTTCCAAAAGATGGCCGCTACCTTGTCCCGATCAAAGCCAGCGTCCGCAAAGCCGAACAGCTTGATGAAGGCGATGATGTGACCGTGCAGCTTGATGTCATGCAATAAAGGGACAAAGCACAGCCGACTTCGCCCCTTTTCGGTTTAGGCACGTCGCAGCCGTAGCGAGTTGGTGACGACGCTCACGCTGCTGAAGGCCATGGCCAGCGCGGCTAGCATGGGGTTGAGTTGTTGCAAGAAGCCGGGCGCAAACGAGACCAACGTCAACATCCCCGCCGCTACTGGAATGAGCAGCACATTATAAGCAAATGCCCAAAA
>CAZLPC010000380.1:0-3581 GCA_964561305.1 uncultured Anaerolineae bacterium | reverse complement strand
TGTGGTTGCCCACCAAACATGGTTAGTGGGGGTGGCTAGCTATGGGCCGTTTCAATTTGACCAATGGACGATAACGCCCTAGCGCAGCTACCAGAATACGCCCAAAGCTCCTAGATTTAACTATAGAGATGTCGGGTCAAATACCCCATAGCTAAAGCAAGGGGCTTCCGCGCTTGATTCAGGTGAAAAAGGTGTTAGAGACTATATAACATGGGTTGTTTTAATGGGACAGTACCAAGTGGGTTGGTGCATCAACCCTATCACAACCGATGTTGTAAGACGGGGTTATAACTCCGCAATCGTTGTTGATGGCAAGAGTCCCCTACCTTCAGGCATGGGGACTATATCAATCGTCATAAGCGTCTTCGGTGATCTCCTCGGGCCGATCACCACTGGCGTTTTCTTGTTCGCCGGGCACTTCTTCGGCGGGTTCATCATAAAAGGGTGGGGGCAAAACAATGCCCTCATCAATTTGGGTGGTACGAATATCGCGATGAATGCCCGTGACACGCTTAGGGTTGGGGCGCGACGGCTCCCACACCTGCAACTCATGGTCAAAGTCGGCTATGTGATCCACACGTTGCACCAACAAGTTATTTTGATCGTGTTGATCAACACCACTTGTCCCATTGGTTCTCGACTCGTTGAAATCAGGGAACTGGGCCTGATATTCGTGAATCATGCTAATTTTAATCCTCAAAAATAATTCATCGAAGACATTAACTATTGTAACAGGTCTATGAGGTTAGACGAAATTCCATAACGTATGGTTCCGCAAGGTTTTGTTAACATCTATTTACAGGCCAGTACATACTACCAGCCTATAGAGGATTAATTGTTGGAGGATGCCCGTAGCTGCCTGAGTTGTGTCAGCAATTCCCGTTCTTGGTCGCTGAGACTGGTGGGTAGCAGGACATTGACAATTGCGTATAAATCGCCATAGGTATCGGGTTGCTTCAACTTCGGCATCCCTTTGCCTTTAAGTCGTACACGGCTACCGTTTTGGGTCTCTGGTGGAATAGTCAGCGTCACATTGCCAGCTAGGGTCTGCACACTGACTGGCCCACCCAACAAGGCTGTATAAAGAGGTACATCAATGGTCTTAATCAAGTCATCGCTATCACGTTGAAAAAATGGATTGTCCTCGACCTCAATCACCAAATATAGATCACCAGCAGGCCCGCCCCCAAACCCCGGATCACCCTCATTGGCGATCCGAATACGCGACCCTGTTTTTGCCCCTGCCGGAATTTTCACATTTACGATGCGTCCATCTTTGTTAAGACGGCGTGTTGTGCCATGATAGGCCTCGGCAAGTGTGATGCTGACAGGATAATCTACATCGCGTCCACGCTGGCTACTAAAACTACCACTGCGCGGGCGAGTGCGAGGGGCTGGGCCTTCATCGCCCATGCCAAACAAGGTCTCAAAAAAGTCAGAGTAACCACCACTGCTGCCAAACAAGTCTTCGATGTTGACGCGAAACCCGCCCGAATTACGAGGTGTGCCGCCGCCTTGCTGGGCCCATGCTGCCCAATCAAAGCCACCACCTGCTTGTTGGGCATTTTGCCAAGCCGACCCAAATTGATCATACTTGGCGCGTTTGTCTGGGTCTTGCAACACCTCATAGGCCTCGTTGATCTCTTTGAATTTCTCGGCAGCGGCATCGTTACCGAGGTTTGCATCTGGGTGATATTGGCGGGCTAGTTGGCGATAGGCCTTCTTAATCTCAGCCTGATCAGCACTACGTGATACGCCTAGAATTTTATAATAGTCTTTATAATCCATTATTCAACAATCCTTGAGAATCGCTATTGTGTCTAGCGTATCATGATCATGTTAGAGCAACACAAGATGCCTAGCCTGTTACGCGGCGCACCATTAAGACCACAGGATTAGCCTTCGATTGCAAATGATCGAGCGTATTCACAATCACAAATCCAATGAGCATCAGCACCATCACCACCAAAAAGTCTGATGAGGTGAGATCGGGTAAAATATTGGTTTCGTCGGGGGTATCAAAATTCTCTTTCCATGGCCAAATCTTGTATAACGAGCCAATCATGAAACCCACCAACAACGCAATAACAGGTTGATAGTAATGCTTCAATAGATAACTGAGAATACGTACAAAGAGCATCAGGCCAATGGCGCAACCTGCCGCCACCGCCAAAAGGTTGACAATTTCAAGATTTTTGACCGCGTTTAGCACGTTGTCATATTGCCCCATAATCAACAACATAAACGAGCCAGAAATGCCGGGCAAAATCATGGCTGTAATGGCGATCATGCCGCTAAAAAACAACACGATAGGGTTGCTTTCGGCATCGGCGGCAGGTGGGCGCGACACGATCACTAGCGCCACAACGGTTCCTATTACCAATGCCGCGATAATCGGTGGTTGCCAAGTTTTAATTTGAACCGTAACGGCGACAATTGAGGCCAGCACTAGCCCAAAAAAGAAGCCATATAGATAACTGGGCTGGTTTTCTAGCAAACCGGTTAGCAAATGAGCCAACGAGAGAATGGCAAATGCAATACCCGACCCCAACGTGATCATAAAGCGCCATGGTATGATGTTGAGAATATCTTTAATGCGAAAGCGCAATGCCAGTTTAAAGACCTCTAGGTTAAAGGACTTAATTGCATCTAGTAAGCTTCCATAGATGCCAAGGATAAATGCCATTGTGCCACCCGAAACGCCGGGCACAATATCGGCAGTCCCCATCGCAAATCCGGTGAAAAATAGGCGCACATAATCACGGAGTGTCTTCGGATTGTTTGGTTGTTCGATCATGGTTTTCCTATAGCGTTGCTATATTGATATATTGAATAAATGCGTGGCAACTATGCCAGATTTGCCCCCACACCACAACAGACGTTTATCCGATGTCGTCAAGCTGTACAAGTTGCTGTTGGCGCACCACTTTAGCCTTTAGTTGGCCACAGCCAGCTTCAATATCAATGCCACGCCGTACCCGTACCGAGCTACTAATACCATAACGCTCTAGCGTATCAATAAACGCCTTCACTCGTTCGGGATCGGACGGTTGTCCAGCAAAACCTTCGGTAGGATTGAGCGGAATGACATTAACATGACACAACAGGCCTTTTAGCAGTTGCCCCAATTCTCTGGCTTGCGCTACCTGATCCGTTTGTTGATGAATCAAAGCCCACTCAAAGGTGATGCGGCGGCCTGTTCTTTCGACATAATAGCGGCAGGCATCTATTAAGTCTGCAATTGGCCAACGCTTATTCACGGGCAACAGGGCCGAGCGATCTGCATCGTTGGCAGCATGAAGGCTAATGGCCAGCCCCACTTGCAGGCCTTCGTCGGCAAAACGCAAAATGGCGGGCACAAGCCCCACCGAGCTAAGGGTGATATGGCGCTGGCCAATACCCAAGCCATCGGGGGCTGTCAGGCGTTCAATGGCTTGCAAGGTGGCATCATAATTGTGCAGGGGTTCGCCCATGCCCATCAATACCACATTACTCAGGCGGTCGCCTTCGGCCTCTAATAAGCGGGCAAAATCCAGCGCCTGTGCCACAATTTCACCAGCCGTTAAGTGGCGGGCAAAACC
>CAZLPC010000379.1:0-3603 GCA_964561305.1 uncultured Anaerolineae bacterium | reverse complement strand
CAACACCCCCAACAATGTTAAGCGCCACACGTCGCTGTCTAAGCTGCGATCATAGATGGCCAGCCCTACAATCTCTTGATCCATCTCCCATACGAAGCCTTGCAAGGTATCACGCAGATAGTGGCTAGTCCAGCGCAAGGGGCTAAGTACGTCCCATATTTGGCGCAACAACCAAAACATACCCGTTAAGTCGCGGATGTCGTCGGTAGAAATACCCCAACTGGCATCTTCTGAAAGGCGCGACACCATCGCACTAATATTGCGGAAGTCTTGGGGCAAATGGAGTGGGCGCAGCGGCATAATGCCTCCGAAAAAATAAGCGATAGCAATGCGTTGACTACTTCTGTTATAACATAGGCTTGGCAAAAGGCACACACCACATTGGAAGCCGGCTAGGGTTTTGTTAGAAAGCAGCCACTTTTGGGCAAGCAGGCTTGAAAATGTGGACGAAAGTGGGGTATAGTGTGAATGGGTGCAGAAAACTGCACATCAAAAACCCTCAATTTTTTGAAGGAGTCCTCACGAAAATGGTACTAACCACCACCCCAACACAATCCCGCACTCAGGATCGCCTTACCAAAACCACGTTGGTAGACGCGGTCGCCGAAAAAGCTGGCATTAGCAAAGCTGAAGCCAAGCGCGTGTTAGAAACGATGCTGACGATTATCTCTGAAACGCTGGCCAATGATGGCAAAATTAGCCTGACTGGTTTTGGCACATTCGAGGTTCGGACAAGCAAAGCACGGAATGGCGTTAATCCGCGCACCCGTGAAAAAATCGTGATACCGGCTGCCAAGCGGCCTGTATTTACGGCGGGCGCTCCCTTGAAGCGGGCCGTCAAAGGTGTTGTGACGGACTAGAAAAACAGATGCCCGTTAATAAAACGGGCATATTTTTTTACCTATATTTTGCTGACAATCGTCATGTTTTTATAACCCCTATATAAATTTCATATTATAATGAACCTATCGTCAAATGATAACGTATGCTTGGAGGCATGTTGTCATGTTGAAGAAAACTTTAGGGATTGTTATGGTAATAAGCATTGCGGTGGCGCTGGTCTTTGGCGCTGTAGTCGTATTAGAACCTTCCTCAAGCGGTCTAGGCGTATCAAGCCTCAACGCCGCTCAACAACCAGCACCCAGTGCAAAGGTCGCGTGGGACTACAAGACACACAACAATCCATGTTGGGTTACACTTGACTGTTGGTAGTGCCTTAATTCAAGTGATAGCGGTTCTTTAGGGCCATATATAACAACTCAACAGGAGTCGGCTGGCTGTACAATTGGCCAGCTTTTGGTTGGGTATGATGCTTTAGCCAAAACAGCGCATCTTGCACATCGGCATCGTTTATAAGAAGCGCTTGAAGCGACGCGATAAGTTGCTCAAGCATCGTAATGTCTTCGTCGTACCACAAGATATAGCCAAAACCAATGATTGCCATGAGCTTGCGCCATTCGTCATCCTCAAACAGCTCGGCTATGCGACACACATGGCCAACAGCATCAATGGCCGCCTCGCGCTGGCCCACTGCAATATAAGCTGCTGGCGCATGTATATAGAGCATCAGCAAATTGTGGGGGCGGTTTAGGGCGCGGGTAGGTGCTAGGGCAGACTGCCAAATTTCAATGGCAGACTGAGGATCGCCATGCCGCAAAGCCAACAATCCCGTAGAAGCCTGTAGCGCTATTAAACCGTGCTTATCTTCATAGGTGAGCATTAGGGCTTCGGCGCGCTGGGCGGCGCGTTGGGCATCATCCCACCGATGTTGCAAAATATGAACATCTAACAAGAAACGCCAAGCATGGGCCCGGTAATAGGGCGGTGTGTCTACCTCACCGGCCTGTAAATCAATCGCTTCGGTCAGAAAATTTTCGGCATGACTAAACCGACCAAGCTGTGCCGAAACTTCACCCATGTTAATCAGCGTGACGATCTGGCGGTCTATTCGCCCAATACGCTTGAAGATATGGTATGCGTTTTCGTTAAGCTGATAGGCGCGTTCAAAGTCATTGGCATACCAACTGGCAATGGCCAACACCATAAAAGTAGTGGCGGTTTCATAAGGGTCTTGGCTTTGTTGGGCATAATGCAGGGCCTGTTGCAACAGTTCAGCGCCATGCTCAGTATTGCCATTATGGATATAGGTCAGTCCTAGCTCACGGGCAGCATACATAATTTTAGACGGATCACCAAGTTGTTTTGCCATTTGAAGTGCCTCGTTTAATAAGGCCTGTTTCCTAGTCAAGCCATCGGTGTGCCCCACGGCCTCGGCAGCATGATATGTAACAGACTGCCGTTGTGGCAGGCTGGCGTGATCGCGCTGGTCATAAAAAGGCTGCACATAAGGGTGCAAATGGGTTACTGGTCGGTTTAGCTTAAGCTCTGGCCATGCCAATATCAAGTTGTCAACTGCTTTGTCGGTTAAATCGGCCAGTAAGTATAAACGAGCCAACAAGACACTGTCGATTGGCAGGTTTTCTTCGCCACATGTCGTTAGCTTTGCAGCAATGCCAGCCCGATAGGGTTCTAGTTCTACCCAATTAAAGGGCGGAAGCTGGTCATAAGCTGTTAACCACTTGGCTACTTGGCTATGCAGAGGCTCTGGCACAGCTTGCAATACTTGTTGCACCAATGAAGACGAGAGCTTTATCGCAGTGAACATACTGGGTTGATTTCCTCGGTTAAACGATTAACAAACGCTTGTATATAGTATAACGAAATCGCGTGTGATTTGTATTGGGTTAATGTTTGAAGTCTAATCATATCAGAAAATGGGGTTACAGAAGGCATTTTTTCATGTTGAATAAGGCATTCTTTGGATAGTAGGGTCAAATTTTGCATTTTTTCAGCCACTCGCTACTATAGGATGTAAAATATTTTGTTGGCAAGGAGCATCCATAATGGCGACATTACCCATTACCTATCAGCTTATTACCCCAAACGAGACTTTTATTTCTGATGTGGTGGCGCTTTTCAACGTAGCCGCTACCCATGACCAAGATAACCCTGCAACCGAAGCTGACTTACGTCGTCAGTGGAAGCAAACCAAAATGCACGATGTAACGCTGGTGGGTGATGATAGCGGCGCAATTGTAGGTGTGGTGGGTGCTGTACCCATGCCCTCTAAGCAACGCCTTTATATGCTGTTTAATGTGCACCCGCAACACCGCAACCCTGATCTCATTGCGTTTTTACTGTCACGTATCGAAGAATATGCCTATAGCGTTCAATCTCGTACTTATACAGGCGACATCACATTGGTTCATCCTATCAACGGCAATAATTTGTGGAAGCGCGAGATTTTGCCCGCGTTCGATTATTGGGTGGCCCGCGGCCTGTGGCGTGTAGAAATTGTGATGGATGAACCACCACCCGTACCACAGTTTCCTGATGGCTTACAAATTAGTGGCTTTGATCCAACGACCGATTTGCTGAACTTGCAAGCGTTGGTGGCCCGCACTTTCGCCGATTCTTCTGCGCCAGAAGAGCAACAAGCATGGCTAAAAAGCGTCACTCGCGACGGCGACTATGATCCATCACTATGGTATTTGGCCAAAACCGACAATATGCTGATTGGTTATGCGTTGTGCTATCCTGATG
>CAZLPC010000378.1:0-3619 GCA_964561305.1 uncultured Anaerolineae bacterium | reverse complement strand
CCTATTGACCCACGACACTGCCGAAACCCAAACATCGGGTAGCTCATCGGCATCACGCATGACATTTATGGCCGGCAACGCTATTAAAGGCGCGGCAGAACTGGCGCTGCAAAAATGGGAGAACGAAGATCGCCCTGCCATTGCCACCTATCAATATCGCCCACCACGCACCACCACCCTAGACCCCGACACGGGCAAAGGCACGCCCAACTTTGCTTATGGCTATGTGGCCGAAGTGGCCGAAGTTGAGGTGGATATTGAGACTGGCCTTGTCGAGGTGATCCGCGTTGTATGTGCCAACGACGTGGGTAAGATCATTAATCGGCGGCTGATTGAAGGGCAAATTGAGGGTGGTGTGGTGCAAGGGCAAGGCTTTGCACTGATGGAAAAATTGGTTGTAAAAGATGGCCGCATCTTAAACCCCTATTTGTCCACCTATCTCATCCCGACTGTTTATGATGTTCCGCACGAGGTGAAATCAGTCATTTTAGAGTATCCGATAGAAATTGGACCGTGGGGTGTGCGCGGTATGGCCGAAATGCCGCTTATGCCAGTTGCACCGGCCATTGCCGCCGCTATTCACAACGCAACAGGCGTGTGGCTCACCCAACTACCGATGACCCCTGATATGTTGGTGCGGGCTCTGCGGGCGCAAGGGGTAGGCGAAATTGTCTAGGCTACCGTTGGTAGTGATTCGTGGGGCGGGAGATCTCGCGTCGGGGGTGGCCTATCGCTTATTTTGGTCGGGCTATCCGGTGGTGATGACCGAGCTAGAACGTCCAATATTTGTGCGGCGGACAGTATGTTTCGGCAATGCCATCTATGAATCGCCGTTTACGGTCGAAGGGGTAACGGCTCGCAAAATGGAGGTTGCTTCAGCATTGTGGCTGGCTCTACAAGCCGACGAAATCCCGATTGTTTTGGATGCTGATAATGATTGGCGCGCTCTAGAACCATGGGTAGTGGTGGATGCCCGCATGGCCAAACGCAATATTGACACTACTATTGATGACGCGCCTTTTGTGGTGGCGCTGGGCCCCGGCTTTGCGGCAGGTGAGGATTGTGATGCAGTGATCGAGACCAATCGTGGCCATCGTTTGGGGCGGGTGATATGGCAAGGCCCCGCCGAACCCAACACTGGCACACCCGGTGCAGTGATGGGGCACACTGCTACCCGTGTTTTGCGGGCCCCAAAAGATGGCTTTGTGAAACCGTATACTGCGATTGGCGATTGGGTGGAGGACGACACCTTAATTGCCACCATAGATGATGCCGAGATTCGTGCGCCATTTGCGGGGCGGTTGCGCGGCATTATTCATCCCGATGTCATGGCAACAGCAGGCCTGAAAATTGGCGACCTAGACCCGCGTGGCGTACTAGAGCATTGTTTTACCATATCTGATAAATCATTGGCGATTGGTGGAGGGGTGTTGATGGCTATTTTGCAAGCGGGCATTCAGCCATTGCCACAAAACCAATTTGCAGGACGACAAGACGATGCGACTGACTGATGCCTTAGGCATTCAACGGGGTGATGTAGTGTCGTTTGTGGGTGGCGGCGGCAAAACGACGGCGTTGTTACGCTTGGGCCAAGAGCTAATGCAAGACGGCTGGCGGGTATTGGCTACCACCACCACGCGCATCGGCGAGAATCAACTGGCGTTGTTTCCGCATAGCACCCGTTGGAAGTCGAATTTGTTGCGCGGCCTTGAGCTGGCCGAACTACTCGACACGCATCGCTTTGTGTTTGTCTATCAAGAAATCCGCTCCGAGAAGGCCGTTGGCATTCCCCCTGAGCAAGTGGCACGCCTGATAGATGAAATGAATGCTGATATTTTGCTGATTGAAGCCGATGGCGCACGCCATAAGCCGCTTAAAGCGCCGCGCCCATACGAGCCAGTCATTCCCCCCGATACAACCGTAGTGGTAGGTGTGGCGGGCCTTGATGCGTTGGGGCAACCGCTATCTGAGGTGACCTATAATCCCCAACCTATCTATGATCGTTATGGCTTTGCGCCCGATGGCTTGGTGCAGCCCGCATGGATCGCTCAAATTATGCGAGATGAAACGTTGGGCCTTAAAAATATACCCGCTACGGCCCGCGTTGTCACATTGCTGAACAAGGCCGATCTCTCGGCGGGGGCTTATGCACGCGGTCGGCGTATCGCGCAACTAATTCTGCGACGACCGGGTGTTGCTAGTGTGGCTATTGGCGCAGTGCAACGCGGCAAAGACCCCGTTTTTGAGGTACAACACCGCATTGCAGCAGTTATTTTGGCGGGTGGGCTTTCGCAGCGCATGGGCACATCAAAACCGCTATTGGCATGGGGCGACACCACCGTGATCGAGCGTATTGTGCAAACCTTATTGCCTTTTAAGTTTGCCGAAGTAGTGGTGGTGACGGGCCATAAAGCCAGCCAAGTGGAGCGTGTGTTGAAGCACTATGAGATCCGGACGGTTTTTAACCCCATTTATCTAAAGGGCGAAATGCTCTCGTCTTTGCAGGCCGGCTTGCGGGCGTTGCCCAACGATGTGTCGGCGGCACTAATTGTAATGGGCGACCAACCCCAAATGATGCCGCGGGTCTTGCATCGTATTTTGCGGGCGGGGGCCCACAATCCCGACACCCTGATTGCGCCCTATTATCAGGCCCAGCGCGGCCATCCTATCTTGATTCCACGCCGATTTTGGCCCAGCCTGCTTAACCTCGCATCGGGTGCGCCCCGCGATGTAATCAACCAACACCCGATTACGCATGTTTTGGTAGACAACGACAGCATCTTGCGCGATATTGACACCCCCGATCAATATAATCAAGAAAAGCGCCTTGCAGGATTAGAATAGCGCTAAAACTTTCAAAATTTCATTGACACCATAATATTTGTTATAATCACAAATGAGATGTCCGCAAAACATCCATAAAATTACTTTCACATTGAGGAGGCTTTTCCCCATGAAAAAGCGTTTTACCGTTTTAATGTGCTTGTTTCTGATCACCATGTTGGTGCTGCCGCTTTCGGTGGGCGCACAAGGTGATGATGAAGATGAAGATGAGGTTCTAATTGGCTTTTGGGATGAATGCGAAGATCCCACCAGCTTATCGGGCGAAATTTCGGTTGGTTTGGCATTTGGCATAACGGGCAGTGTGGCCCAATATGGCAACCCCCAAGTCAACGCTGTGCGCCTTGCCGAGCAAGAAATTAATGACAGTGGCTATTTGGGCGACGCGACACTTGTCTTTATTAGTGAAGATGGCGGCTCTGACCGCGAGACCTCAATTGCTGCTTTCGAGAAGCTCATCAATGTAGATAATGTTGTGGCTATTTTGGGCCCCACGCTTTCTAGCCAAGCCTTTGGCGCTGATCCGTTTGCGGCTGAAGCGGGTATCCCTGTGATGGGTGTTAGCAACACAGCGGCTGGTATCACCACCATGAATGGTGATCCTGAACTGGATCAATTTATTTTCCGCAATAGCCTACCCGAATCGGGTGTAATTCCCGGTACTATCACTGTTGCGGTCGAGGTGTTAGAGCTTGAGTCTGTGGCTGTGTTATATGGCAACGATGACGACTTTACCGCCAGTGCCTATGAAGTGTTTGTAGATGCGCTTGAAGATGAA
>CAZLPC010000377.1:0-3625 GCA_964561305.1 uncultured Anaerolineae bacterium | reverse complement strand
ACTGGATGATGCCTATAACCGCGACTTTATGGCGGCTGCTGACGTATTATTTATGAGCAACGCCGCCATCCCCACTGCGCCCCGCGCATGGCTAGAGCAGGTGCAAGCCACCTATCAAAACGGCGTGGTGGTGATGGGTTTGGGCGCAGACGGGGCGCTGATGCGTGTGCGCGACGATGCGCGGATGTGGCATGTGCGGGCGGTTGCCCCACGCCCCATCGTGAACACCGTTGGCGCGGGCGATGCCTTGTTTGCGGCATTTGTGCATTTTTATGCCACGTTGGGCGATCCTTATCGGGCGCTAGCGTTGGCGGTTTGGTTTGCAGGTTATAAAATTGGCGAGCGCGGGGCCGCCGAGGGCTTTTTGACTGAGGCGGCGCTGTTGGCGCTGGTAAAAGAACATCAATTATAAGGCAGTTAATAACACAATGGACGACTTGGCCCTACAATTACAGCCTTTTCCTGAGATGCCCGACGACGAACTGCACCGCAGTACCCATTGGCGCGTGGTGATGAACATGAATCAGGCGCGGCTTGGTTCGATGATGGTGATTGTGCTGCGCGATTGCTTTGATGTGTTTGAACTAACGCTTGATGAGCGCGAAGACCTGTGGCAGTTAATGGGCTTGTCGCGTCATGTACTACAGTTTTGCTTTGCGCCCAACAATATTAATTTTGAATTTCGGATGAATCGCCGGCGGCATGTACATTTGCACATTACGCCGCGCTATTTTGAGGCCACGCCTAGCTTTGCAGGGCTGGTTTTTCCGGACACCGAGCGCGTCGTGTCGCGCCGAATGCCGCCACAAGCCCACCTAGAAATTGCGCTGTGGCTGCGGAAGGGCTTCGAGCGCGCCCTAGACACCCAACCCGACTAAACCCCACGCTTGGCTATGGCAAGGTCTTATAGGCGCGCATCCATCCAATCGCCAATGCGGATCATCCAATCGTCGCGGATGGTCTCGTTGTGCAGTTCATGAAACATGCCCTCATAAATGTGTAGCGTTTTATCGGTGCTACAGGCGTTGGCATAAAGCTGGCGGCTACCGTCGGCCGCGGCGATGGAGTCGGCGCTGCCATGCAAAATGAGCAAGGGCGTGGTGATGGTGGGCAGGTGCGCGTCAAAATAGGGCCCATAGCGCAGCAACTCGTGGCCGGTGCGGGCACTTACGCGCTTATCAATTAACCCTAGCGGATCGGTTTTCACCTTCTTATCTAGGTCGGGGTCGTGCGTCAGCTCAGTCAGGTTGGGTTTTAGGGTGGGCAAGCGCGGAACCAGCCGCGACAACAAGCCCGCGCCAAAGATCAGCAGGGGGCTGTTGCTGATGGTAGTGATTTTGATGCCCGCGCCGCTTACAATTGCGCCGTCTACGCTGTTGGGCTGTTGGGTTAAGAGCATGGTCACGATGGCCCCGCCCATGCTGTGCCCCAAGATGAACCGTTTTTGGTGCGGAAAGCGATCTTCCACCCGCCCAAAAAAGCCGATGATGTCGTTCACAATGGCTTGATACGACTCGATAAAGGTGCGTTGCTCCGCCGATTGGCCATGGCCGCGCATGTCGAAGCCGCCCACGGCATAGCCGCGCCCAGTCCAATACTCGGCGGCGTAGCCATAGCGCCCAATGTGCTCGCCATAGCCATGTACCACCACCAAGACGGCTTTGGGCGTTTTGGGGGGCAGCCACCAGCTCTCGAACAAGCTAATTTTGTCTTGGTTTAAGAAACGGGCTGTGATAGGTTTATTGTTGTTAGCGTGCATGTCGTCTCCCTATTCATAAAGGTTTTAAAAGTAATATTTGATGGCAATTTGGCGTGATCATTCCCAATTGACCACAACTCGGCATACACCCTATCACTAGAATGCGCTATGATGTGAAGCTGTGCCATAATGACACACCCAAGCACTGCCAATAATAAAGTGATGGTCGTTTATCTAAAAACCGAAAGGCCCTAAACCAATGCCCATTTTAACCGCATGGGAAATCCCAAATTTGATGCTGGCGATTAAATTGCACGGCGCAATCACGGTTGAAGACATTTTACAATTTATGGAAGTCTATTATAACGCCCGTGAAGAAACTGGCAACGAGCGCCTACACGTAATGCTATATATTGATGAAGCCGAAAGCTGGCCCGATGACCCCGAATTGGTGCAGAACGAAGTGGCCAGCGTGCCCGATCTGGACACCAAGAACTATGTGTGTGCCTTGCAAGGCCCGCCCATTTTTTATCGGCTGATGCAACGGGTTTGTTTTTATGTGATGGGCTTGCGCTATGAAGGTTTTCCGGTGCGCGAGTCGGCGCTGGAGTTTATGCGCCAAACCGACGAACAAGTGCGCGAGGCCTTGCTGGGCTAGTGCGGGCAAAATGGCGCGGTCATGCGGTTTTCGCGTAGCAGACGGTCGGGATATATCTCGACCGCCGCTATCCGCGGCCCGATTTATCATTCATGGTTGATTATCCCGACCCTCGAGAACTGCCCATATCTATTGCGTGTGCTAGCTATGTATTGAGACAGAGCCATGAATGGCGTGGCTATCAAACAACGCCAGCGCCGCCTCAATTTCAGCCGCCGTCTAGCACGCCAGCATCAGCACCACATACTCGTCGCCGTTGGTGGTGGCGATGAAGGTGGCAACGGGCGCAAAGCCGACCACAAAACAGGCTTTTTGCGCTCGTTGATTAAAGGCAGCGATGGTGGCGCGGAAGTGGGTGGGGGCGAAGTGTTGCCGCCCAAAGTCAAGAATGGCTCTCAATCGCTCGGCTCCGTTGCCATGCCCCACCAAATCGGGCCGAAAACCCGCCCCCACATCCAGCGCATCAGCAGCATAATCACCGCCACCCACTTGGCCATCGGCCCCAAAGCAGCAAAACCCAATGAATGTCGCATTTTCCCAAATGCCAAAATAGCCGTTGGCGGGGTCGCTAAAAAAAGCGATCTGCTCATTCAAGTCCTCCGCGCCCGTGTTATAGCGTTGATAGGGCGCGGGATAATCCCATGTGACCATCTGGCGCACTTCCTCGGGCCCCAATGGCTTAAATTGATAGCGCATCATACACTCCCGTTTCTAGGAAATAGCGGATCGATTCTTTAAACCTCATCCCCCGACCCCTTCTCCAAAAGCTAATCATTACCCACAAATTGCAAGGCCACGTTACGATCACAAGGCGATAGTGTAGGGGAGGGTTGACATCGGCAAAACGCAATCTGGGACTATACAAACGCCGACTGCCGATGGCATACCCTCCCACTACGGCCCTAACAGGGGTGTGTTTTTCGGAGCAACTTCAGGCGGTCGGCTTAACCTCACCCCAACCCCTCTCCCCATAATAACCTACACAAATAACGAGGGTTTGTCTGCGGGGAGAGGGGCTTTGCATTCGATAGTCCCAAAATGGCTTGTTCATGCAGAATAATCGGAATGAGGCCGTCTAAAGTCCCCCTCTCCCCGCAAAACAACAATTGGAATTTGCAACAGCTATTAATAGGGAGAGGGGGATTTAGGGGGAGAGGTTTATCAAGGCCCAGACTGGCTTTTCAAAAAACCACCCTTGTGAGCACTACGGCCCCAGCGGCGACCATCGGTTTAAGCCTCCAAACCATTTCTGTCGCTTGGCCCAGCCG
>CAZLPC010000376.1:0-3631 GCA_964561305.1 uncultured Anaerolineae bacterium | reverse complement strand
ATAGGCCACAAAGCGCAAATATGGCGACCATGCCCAATCATTGCCAAACGCACAACCTGCATCCGTAGCACTGATGGGCGATTGATAATGCAGCAACAGTTGTCCAGTTTTGAGGCTGACAGTATAAAAATCAATAAAATTTGCAGTATTACGTACCGCCAGCAAGATATTCTCGTTATAAAGCGCCCAAGCGCCGACGGGCAAGGTATTCTCATATAAGCGTGTCAGGTCGCCAGCAAGTGAGACCGCGTAGAAATCACTATCGGATAATCTTACGATAATCTGCTGGCTGGGGGCGTGCCACACCATTCTTTCTATCCAATTGGGGGTTTCAATGATTACCGACTGTTCGCCTGTCACTGCATCATAGCGCAAGAGGGCTTGATCGGTGCTGTAAATGAGAATCGGCTGATAGGGTAACCAAAATGGCGTGGCGCGATTGCCTAGCCGCTGCAATACCGCCGCTTGCGATATCTCGAACTGCGATCTGAGGAGGGATTGCACCCGAATAAAGCCGCCTTGCAAGCTTGGAAAAGCAATATAGCGCTGCTGGTCATCAACATAAAAAGGGCTGCTGGCGCTATCAATCAGTTGCGGCGTAGCAGCGGGGGGCTGCCAATAAATGCCCGTATTATCGCCCTCCATGTGATAAACCAACGTCAGATACGGCGAGTCGGCGCGCCGTTGAATAGTCAAGACGGCAGCAGTGCTCAGTGCAAGGATGGCCCAGAGACCAAAAAAGTAGAACATCGCTCGCATAGTGCAGTTGTCCCCTCAGCCTGTATGGTATGAGCGGCGCGTGGGTCAAATGGCCGCGCAAAAGGGGCCACTTGCCCCCGCACGATACCCCAAGCCGTGTGTTAAGGTGATTGGGTATGTCCTCGAAGCATAATATAGTATCCATTGAAATGAAAGAGAACCTACCTATGAATCGAAACGCCTGCAATTGGATTTCAGCCCTTGCCGTGACATTTATCGCTGCATTCTCGCTAATGGCTGTTAGCCTTTTTCCAGCCCCAGCCATCGCCCAAGATGATGATGGCAACGACACGCCCAGCCAAATTGATGTGGCAATTGAAAACCTCAATATCCTGTTGGGTACAAGCCTCACCCTCGATAGCTTTGACCGCTTTGAGTGGGAACAACAAAGTTTCCCCGACACCAGCCTTGGTTGTGTCGTCACTGGCCAAGCCTATGAACCAGCCGCGGCGCTCGGCTATAGCTTCTTGCTGACCTACAATGGCTTGGTGTATGACTATCGCGTGTCAGAAGACGAGTCCATCGTTTTCTTGTGCGATACCTATGCAGCCCAGACCGATTCTGATGCAGATATGGACATGAGTCCTGATGCCACCCAAGAACCCGACATGGAAGCTACTGCCATTGTCGAGGAAGAGTGCGGCACCGAATACACCATTGAAGCAGGCGATACCCTCAGCGCCATCGCGGCCCGTTGTAACACCAACATCGCCGCGCTGATGACGTTGAACCCCGCCATCCCCGATCGTTCGCTGATCTTCATCGGGCAAACGATTACTATTCCCGAAACGACTGCTCCTCAAGCCGTGGCCGTGCGCTATGCTACCGTCGCCCCCGTGAACGCGCTGAGCGTCTATGCCAGTGGTTTCCCACAAGGCTCGACTGTAGAAATCGGCTTTGGCCCCGATGAAGACAGTATCATTGCCGTGGCCACCCGCGAAGTGGGCCGCTTTGGCGACTTGGTGACCAGTGTCTTGCTGCCCACCTCGCTCGAAGTTGGCGCGACAGGTGTTGTCTCGGTGACTGCCAACGGTCAAGCTGTGTTCTCTGAGCCATTTGTTGTGGCCGAGGGCCAAGTAAACCCCAATGCAACCCCCTTCCCCACCCAAGACCCCAACACCAGCACCGTGCAAGTGTTCTTCGTAGCGCTGGATGATGCGGGCCAATCAGGCGAAGCTTTTGGCTGTGAGGACAGTCTTGTCCCCGTGACTGTAATTGTTCCGGCCGACCAAGACGGCTTTACCGCCGCCCTCAACACCCTGTTTAGCACCAACACGCGCACCTACGGCGAGTCTGGCCTTTACAACGCTTTCTATCAATCGAACGTGACGGTTGATAGCGCCAGCGTGGCCGATAGTGTCGCCACCATCAACCTGAGCGGTACTATTCGGTCGGGTGGTGTCTGCGATGATCCACGTATCCGCACTCAAATTGAGCGCACTGCGCAACAATTTGGTGCAACCACTGTGAATATCAACCTGAATGGCCAACCCTACTAGATCAAGGACGTGCCATCGTTGAGATTGTCATGCCGAAGGTGTGGGAATCTCCATTGGATAACAAAAAACCAGCCAGTAAACTGGCTGGTTTTTTGTTATCTACATTGCCCTGATGAAATTGAGACACCTGACCCTCTGCACTTGCGCCAAATGCCCGTATGTTAAAGAGAATACTCGTTACAGACATTAGGAGACCTAACCATGAGCACTATTACCTCGGCCGATGGCACAACCATCACCTATGATCAAATTGGTACTGGCCCGGCGCTTGTTTTGGTGGATGGGGCGCTGCAATATCGGGCACTGAATTTTGCTACCGCCCCACTGATTGAGTTGTTGTCGCCCCAATTCACCGTTTATCAGTATGATCGACGTGGGCGTGGCGACAGCACCGATACCCCACCCTATGCCGTCGAACGCGAAATTGAGGATTTAGCGGCCATCATCCAAGCTGCGGGTGGATCGGCGTGCGTTTTTGGGGTGTCGTCGGGCGCGGCCCTCGCACTCCATGCCGCCGAAGAACTAGGCCCCGGCCGCATTACACACCTCGCGCTCTATCAAGCCCCCTATAGCACTGGCGACGACGAGGTCAAGACGGCCCACGCCGACTATGTCCTTGAAGTGGATCGGATGTTGGCCGAGGGTCGGCGCGGTGATGCCGTGGCGCGTTTTTTGGGCGATCTGATGTCCGAGGAAATGCTGACCGAATACAAAGAATCGGAAGATTGGCCGCGGTTGGAAGCGGTGGCGCATACACTGGCCTATGACAATATGGTGATGGGCGATGGCTCGATGCCGCTGGCAGTGGCGAACGCGATCCGCGTGCCAACAGTGGTCATCACCGCCGCTGAAAGCCCGGCCTTTCTGCGCCAATCTGCCCACAATCTGGCCGCCACCATACCCAATGCCCAATTTAAGACGCTGGCCAAATCGGTACCTATTACACTGGCTTCAATTCTGATCGCATTCTTCGCGCCCGAAATCACAGCATAAATCTGCGAGTTGTGAGATTGAGGATCACTCAGTATTTTGACAGATTTCTATGTGGCCTTACCCTGTCAAGGGGTTGAGCTAAACAGCGACATTTAAGTGACGGCTAGCCACAGCAAGGCAATTATTTGCAGCACCGCCGTACCCATCAGCAACCCGATGCTATAGAAGGCCAGCGCGGCGAATTGGCGCGTGTGTCCCCATCCGTACTGCGCCGTCAGATAGCCCAACACCAATGCCAATGGCATCGGGAGCGCCACCGCGCCGGCCACCAAGGTCGGTAGTCCAAGCCACCACAGCAATGGCAAAACCGTATACACCCCGATCAATACGGCGCGATACAACCGCAAGGCTCGTTCGCGTCCCATCCGCACGACCAATGT
>CAZLPC010000375.1:0-3636 GCA_964561305.1 uncultured Anaerolineae bacterium | reverse complement strand
GGTGTGGCCGGTATGGCGTTTAGTCCCGATGGGACGCGCTTGGCAGTGGGGCGCGGCACACGGCTCGAAATCTGGGACGTGGACGCGCTGCTGGATGTGGAGTAGGGAGCTCGCCCGCAGGTAAGTGATCTTGAAATTGCTGAATGACATGGAATCACGGCGTTGACCGTCGCGACCACCCGCGAAAACTGGGTCAAGGAAAAGCGGAATTCAAGGTCGTTGACACCCCGATTTCAGACGAGACGGTGCGTCGCACGCTGAAAAAAATGAATTACAATCTTGGCGCACAGAACAATGGTGCATCACCACTGTAGGCAGCGATTTCGTCTGGCGCATGGAGGATTTCCTCGATTTGTACGCCGAACTATTCCAAGCATGGCGACCAATGGTCTGCTTTAATGAGCGTTCGGTTCAGCAGCGTGTGGGCAGTTTGGAACGCTTAGCTGAGGTCTCCCGCCAATGGACATTGGGGCATAATGCTCAGCAAGCCAAAATAAACTGGTGTTTCGATGTGACTCAAGCGCGTACCAAACTTGCACGCCTGTATCCTTGATTATCTTTGTGGTCAACCACTAGCCACACCATTTATAAAAAATTTGTGAAAACCTCTTTTTTCTTACCAAAAATTAGTGTAGTATTAAGATATTGTTTTTAGATATGTGAGGGAAGTGACATAATGCACTATAAAACCTTTGGCCCAGATGCAGAAGTGTTTGGCGCGGCCATGTTGGCGTTTGTTCAGTCTATTAACTTTGAAAACTTTAGCGCTATTTTGCAAAAACATGGCCTTACCCAAATTGAACCCAACCGGTGGTATCCGCAGCAAATATGGTTGGATGTATTTTCTGATATTACGAACAATCCCAACGCCACCAGCAATATGGTTAGTATTGGGATGAAAGTTATCGAGACTGCTCCCCTCGACATGATGGAAGGGGTGTCTTTTACGGATATGATGTTGGGCTTTAGCACTTCATATACGGGCAGCAACCGCGGGGCTGATATTGGCAGCATTGAAGCCCAAGTGTTGGGCGACAAGCATATTTTGATGGTAGACAAAACGCCCTATCCGGATGATTTTGTGTATGGGGCTTATTATGCGATGGCGCGGAAGTTTTTGCCCCCCAACACCAAGTTTGTCGTGAAATTTGACGACGACACCCCGCGCCGCGAGCAGGGTGGCGAAGCCACGCTGGTGCACATTACGTGGCGCTAGGCCTGCACTAGCAGAAGGATTGAGGCAGTGATGGAGGTTGCTGCTGTTGATGACACACTCAGAATATTGGTTGCAAAAAGTCCGTCGCTTCTTATGAAGCTGACGGACTGTTAGTATCTATTCAGTTATGTTTGGTAGGGTCTAGCGTTGAACGTGTACGTCTTGCGCTTGGGGGCCCTTATCACCTTGACCAACGGTATATTCTACACGTTGATTCTCTTGCAACTCACGGTATCCATTACCTTGAATCGCTGAATAGTGTACGAAAATATCGCCACCGCTATCGCGTTGAATAAAACCATAGCCTTTGGTAGCATTGAACCATTTTACGGTGCCGACTTCACGATTTGACATGCTGTTATGTTCTTTCTTGTCATACATTTACTGTTGGTGCAGGTTGCGTTTTTCTGTTGCGCCCCCATACACCATTTAGTATATCATGAATCTTAGAAAAGCGATCAAGAGTTTTATAAAATTTCTTTAATCTGTTAAAACTATCAAATGATCACTTTTTAAGCCCGCAAGCCGTACGGTTTTTGGTGCAAGGGCTGTGCCTATGTGCCAGCCCAAAACGCCAAATTGTGAACTATTGATTCAAGCATCCGCGTATTTTCATTTTTATCATTACATAGCATTTAACTTGCCAGCCATGCAATTACTATATGGTATACTGTTTTTTGAGGGTGATTTTGACACGACCAAACCAACAACCGTCCACGATTTACAAGTTGTGCTAGTTGGCACAAACTCAATGTTTTCATTGTGTTCAACCACTGTGAAGAAGTTTTTTCCTTTTCAGTAAAACTTGTGAGGTTCTTACATTATGTCAATTTCACACATTCTAGCGCTGTTCGAGGATGATCAGCGTAAAGCAATTGAATATCCCGGCCTAAAGCGCAAAGTGCTGCCTTTTGTGGTGCGCCATTTCGATACGACTCCGTTTAACGAAGGCATGATCACCTATAGCCAATTGACAGCCGAAAATGCTGACACCATCATTCGTGAACAAATTGCATATTTTGAAGCCGCAGGCCAAGGCTTTGAGTGGAAGCTCTATGGCTATGATCAACCGCCCGATCTCAAAGATCGCTTGATCGCGCATGGCTTTGAAGTTGAGGAAGTTGAATCGGTGGTGGTGTTAGATTTAAAAGAAGCACCAGCTATGCTATGGCAACCGATTCAGGCTGATGTGCGCCTTATCACGGACCCAGCCCACCTCGCCGATGTAATCTACATTGAAGAGCAGGTGTGGAACGGCGATTTTTCGAGCTTAGGTGCAATGTTAACCGATCTGATGTTGAACCATCCTAAGCATATCAGCATCTATGTAGCCTATGTGGACAATCAACCGGCTTGCTCGGCTTGGATTTTCTTCGGTACAGACAGCCAATTCGCCAGTTTGTTAGGTGGTTCAACAATAAGCACCTATCGTAAGCGCGGTTTGTATACGGCGCTGTTATCCATC
The DNA here is from genome assembly GCA_964561305.1 of uncultured Anaerolineae bacterium. GTDB lineage: Bacteria > Chloroflexota > Anaerolineae > Aggregatilineales > J027 > J027. Next base: position 955 of record CAZLPC010000375.1, on the reverse strand, counting down.
CGGGCCCAAGAAGCCAACAGGCGTGGTGTCCGCTTTCTGACAGTTGATGCCAGCGCAATGAGTCGCCCTATCTTAGAGCGGTTTGGCTTTCAGTATCTTACCGACACCTACCCGTGTCGCTGGACACATCCATCGGCGGTTGATAGCGTAAACGACTTGTCAGATTAGGCCGTTAATCACTATCAAAACAACTTAGAAAACCTAACTGCATCCCTTCTCAAAATTCTATTAGAACACTGAGAGGGGATATTTCATTTCCAGAACAGGTTTTATCCCTTCTGTATTGAAAAAAAACTTAGGAACGACAGTTCAACAATTGAATCTTTGGGCTGTGTTTAAGCCCGCAAGCCATTTAATAACACGTCTAGGGCGTGGGTGGCTTCTTGTAAGGCGTGTTGGGGCTGGGGCGATTGCGCGATCCACAGGGCGGCTTCGTTCATGGCCCCACCTAGCAACTGGCTCATGGCCACCACTGGTAAAGGCTTCAGTTGACCCTCGGCACTAAGGGTTCTTAGAATATCGAGCAATAAGCGTCCGCTGGTTTCGGCATCAATTTTGCGCCATGTCTGCCACCCCAAAACGGCCGGCCCATCCAACAGCATAATTTGCTGGGTGGTGGGGTCGGTGCTGGCCACCAAAAATTCATGACAACCGGTCACCAGCTGCCCCCAAGCGTCGGGTTGGGTGGCGGTGGCGTGCAAAATGCGGTTGGCCACGTTGTTTTGTATGCGCTCTAATACGGCCAAAAACAGGCCCTGCTTTGAGCTAAAATGATGATAGAGTGCCCCACGGGTTACGTGGGCGGCTTGCACAACTGTTTCCATGCTGGCATTGGCATAGCCGACGCTGGCAAAAGTGCGTGTGGCCACTTCTAGGAGCGTGTTGATAGTGGCTTCGGCTTGTTCGGCTTTGGTTTTTTTGGGGGGCGGGGTGCTGGCCATATTGAATGCTCCTC
>CAZLPC010000374.1:0-3652 GCA_964561305.1 uncultured Anaerolineae bacterium | reverse complement strand
ACGAAGACATGACTGTTTTATATTTGTTGCGGGCCGACACACGTAATCGGTTGAATAAGCCCGCTGAGGCGTTTAGCGATTTTTTGGCCGCCCGCGAGACCACCGCGTGGGAGAATTTTGCACCACTTGTGGATGATGCTTTGTCGGGCGAGGGGAGTGCGCTTGGCTGTGAAAACTTTTTTGACACAACGGGCTAGCTTTTAAGAGTAAGCAGATTTGTTGCCAGCACCTTTTTATATAACATAAGAAAAACTCGCTACTTATGAAGAATCTATAAATTTGGCGGTTTCACGAAAATTTCACACACATATTTTTAGTTTCCTCTATAATTTCTTTTAGGTTTGGTGACTGTTTTCAGCGCGTTGCCAACCCCAACAACTTCATATTTGGAACTCATCTAAGCTAAAGGGAAGGGTAGATGTACCGAAAATTCTTGACAGGTGTCAAGGTTTTTGCGGCTATTGTCTTGGTCGTAAATACCGTCGGGTATGGATTGATTTATCCGTTATTGGTGCAAGCCCAACAAGAACCAATCCAACAAAGAACGATGCAGCAGGATGATCCTGCTCTATGCCAAATTGGAATCGAACAACTTGATCCCCAAACCTATGCTTTTATCGCAACTTACTCCGCTCATCTTAATAATTTGCTATGGGATTTTGGCGACGGCAACACTGCTAGTGGCGAACGGGTAGAACACACCTATACCACTGAAGCTGAATTTGTTGTCAATTTAACCTGTGCCAACGAGACAGAAACGCTCAGTACCTCAGCATCTGTTTTTGCTGATCTACCTGATCCTGAGCCAACCCCAACCGAGAGACCCACTGAAATTGTGGCTCCGGTTATTGAGCCCGTGTCTACTGAAACTGCTATTGTGCCAGAAACGCGACCAAGTGATCCAACTGGTGGCGAATTGGGCGGCGATGCAGCCAGTAACCCAGTTGGTGCAACCTGTCAGCTGACGCTTAATGATGCGGGCGACAACGATCCCTTTACGTTTAACATGGGCGCAATTGCCACAGGTATCGAGGCTTTTGCATGGGATTTTGGCGATAGCACCACGGCTGGTAACTTGGCCAATGTCGCTAAGACCTATACCAGCACAGGTGATTTCACTGTTACGCTCACTTGTATTGATAACGACGGCGCGGATATTGTCCTAAATGGTTATATCACCATTACCAGCGTGCCTGTTGCTTCGTTTGTGATTACGCCAGTTAATATTGGATTTAGTCCTGTGACGGTTTATACCGTCAATCTAAGCACGGGTGGCGTTCTGACGTATTTGTGGGAAGTAAGCGTACCCATTGGCGCACCAGCTATCCCTGACTCGACAGCGACCAACCCCAGCTATACCTTCACTTTTCCCGGAACATATACAATTACACTGACGGCAACCGATAGCGCAGGTCAAACAGCCGTTATTTTTGCAGATGTGGTGGTGGTATCACCGCCGCCCCTAGCCGACTTTACACTAACCCCTGCATCGGGCACAACCAGCACTATCTTCACGGTTCAGCCAATTGATCTGGGCGAAGGCCCCATTAGCAGCATTAGCTTTGACTTTGGCGACGGCAGCCCAGCTGTTGCGGCCACCATTGGCAACAGCTATACGCATACCTATGCAGCCGAAGGCACTTACTGGATCACCATGACCTATGATGGGCCCGGTGGCAATGGTAGTGTGGCCCGCCAAGTAGGTGTCTATCCTGACGGTACAACTGTATTTGCAGATTTCACTTATACCATTATTGGCAATGTGGTGGGTGGCATTGAGGTTTGTTTTGACAACATTAGCGACGGCCCAGTTGTTCGTAATCTTTGGGACTTCGGCGATGGCTCACCAGTTGTCGAAATTAATGACGCGGTGGTATGCCATATCTATGCAACCGAGCAAACCTATCCTGTAAAACTGCGTGTTGAAGCAGCCGATCCCTTAGTATTTTCAGAGCGCGACATTAATGTAATTGTGGTGGGCGGCCCACAGGCGCTAATTAATGTGGCATCCACCAGCATCATTTGGGGTCAAAGCGTGACCTTCACTGATGGTTCGACAGGCGTTATTACGCAGTGGGAATGGGATTTTAACAACGATGGTGTAATTGACAGCACCCAACAAAACCCCTCTGCCGTAACCTTTAATCAATTGGGTGCTAATCCAGTCACGTTGCGCGTGACGGGCCCCGGCGGCACATCCACCGCCCAAGTAGTTATGCAAGTGGCCCAACGCGACATTACGTGCAGCATCGCGGGTAACCTAAATCCCAATCTTTCGACCCAAAACTACAACGGCACTGTCAACAACTTGGCTGGCCGCAGCGCCACCTATTTGTGGACGATTACCGGCCCCGATGATTTTAGCTTCACTACAGAAGATATTAGCGTCGTATGGGCCACCCGTGGAACCTATTTCGTCACTTTCTCAGCCGTAGCCAGCAATGGCGCAACTTGCTCGACCAGCGTTAATATCGAAGTGGACTTTCCGCAACTGACCTGTAGCATTGGCGGCAACTTTAACCCCATTCCAGATGGTAGCACCTATACCTATACAGCCACCGTGAACAACATAGCGGGCCGTACCATCAATTACCAATGGTTTTTGAACGGTAATCCAGTGGGGACCAACTCAAGTACGATTGATCTCACATGGAATAACATTGAGCCAACCGAGCAAATTAGCCTTGTTGTTACCACACCTGATGGCACTGGTGCTTGTACAGTACCTACCCAAGCCATTACGGTTCGGTGGCCCGACTTGCAATGTGCTTGGTCTGGCACAATTGATGTCAACCCCAACCCCTTGCAAGGCTCAGATACCTACACCCTCAATCTCTCTGGCTTAAATGGGCTTACACCGTCCATTCGCTGGTTTGTTGACGGCAATCCTGTGCCTAGCAACGACGATCTGCTTTCGATCACGCTTGCATGGACATTTGACGAGCAAGCCATCCACTCGGTGCGGGCCGAAGTCTTCACCGATCCGGCTGAAGGGCCGCGCAGTGGTAGCTGCTTTATCGAACAATCATTAAATGTCACTGTTCCGGGCCTCAATTGTCGGGCCCCATTAGGCGACCGCACTCCAGTAGTGGGCGAGACCGTCAACTACCTCGAAAATCTGGCGAATGCCTTTGGTCGGGCCGCGACATTTGCATGGCAATTGCAAATTAGCACCAGTGGCACAACCGCCGGCCCATGGACAAACGTGGCTACTGGCGTAGCGGGTAATCCGTTCCCTGTGACTTTCCTGAATCCGTCCGAGGTATATCGGGTACGTTATACGGCTACTGTTACCAACCCATCGGTTATCACACCCACCAGCAGTTGTACATCTAGCTATGTGAATATCACAGTAGCCGGTACTGATGGGTCTGGCAACGTTGCTGACTTTGCCTGCGAAAGTTGGGCAACCAGCCCCAACCCCGTAAGCGCCAGCGCCAACTATACCTATACCTTAAACGTAGATAACACGCTTGGTCGTCGGTTGTTCTTCGAGTGGATTTTGACCGACACTGCTACCCCCAGCACCTCGCGCTCATTGGGTACTTTCCCAGCAGGTGGCTTTACGGGTGACGATACCTACTCGCAAATATTCAACGGGTCAGTGTTTGCTCCTGCCGATAACTATACGCTGAGTGTGAATGTCACCTCG
>CAZLPC010000373.1:1155-3666 GCA_964561305.1 uncultured Anaerolineae bacterium | reverse complement strand
TGAAAAATCAATACCAGCACGTCATGATGAGATGCTGCGGTAAATGTTTCCATATAAAAAACTCCTATTGATCGGGAGAGAACATCTGGCTTTGTTAGGTCATAGCAAAAACCACTGTTAGATTCTCAGGTGCAGTCAAGCATAAGACAACAGCGCTCCATTATGCCAGCCTTTTATAAGCAAAAGATAAGAAAACAGGACTGACCCCACATTTGCCAGAATACGACTGTATCCAATAATAAATTAATTTAATATATTTTTTAACTACCTAGTCTTTATTACGTTCTTCATTTTTATATAATAAGAAATAGTTTATTCCTAAATAAATCTATAAAGGAAGCCTGTAATATGCTTAATATGAGAACAGAAGAAAACTTGAAATCAGAGCTTTTCGCTTTGTTTGATAGTGCAAGTAAAAGTGAGCCGCACTTCTTGATTGTGGATTTAATGCCTGTCTTGTTTTCTAACTCGAAGCAATTTAAGCCACACCCAAGCGCCCAACTGGTTGAACAAGAAACAAAAGCATGGGCCCAACGCTATAATGTGTGGTTGGATAAAAAGGGAGAAGAAGGCAATAATCTATTTGTCTATCTTCATGCTTCATCCGATACTATTGCACAATTGACTGTCACTGGGCGGCTCAATGCTCTGTTATTTTTTATGGATGATCTGTTTGGTAACGAACTGTTGTCGCTTTATGACACTGAAACGATAACGACAATCTTGGACATTACGAAACAAGTTATCGCTGCATTAGAGCAAGTTGAGCAAGCGCCCGAAAACCCGATGCTCGTTGATACTATTGTTGCTAACGTCGAAAAATCTCCGCTAACGCAATTACTACGCGGTCATCTAACAGGCATTATTTATAGCCTGAAAGATATTATGGATGATATGCAGCATTTCCTATTGTCAGTCGGCCAAATTAAGTGGTTTTCACTTTTCCTAACAGAGTTAAAGCTACATCTGCACTATGGGTTGCAAGACTTCAATATTTTCGAGACTGATGTATCAGTTGAACAGTATGCTACCTACTATCGCAACTACTCATCTGGTATGAATGTAAGTTTGCGGCTTGCTGAGTATGTGTCGGGTGTGTTTTTTACTCCTGAGTTTGAAGCCCAGTGTGAGCAATTTGGCGTGAGCGAATTACTTAATGGGCTGCGCTTCCGTTGTTTACAAATCGGCGGATTAGCAAATGACGTTGTGTCTTATGAAAAAGAAGTGCGCGAGGCCTTCGAAAAAAGTGGGCGCATCTTTTCCTTTAATCTTGTGGCGGTTACGTGGTTTCATCAGCCAGATCTGACCCTGCTCGAAGCATGGTCATCAGCCGCCACGTTTGTTGATAATTTAGTGATAGAATTCTTTACTATTCGCGAAAAGCTCATCGCTCAACTTGAGAACACGGCTCTTGATGCTTCAGACGATCAATTTCAAGAATTTAAAGCCAATCTACTCAAGTTTGTTCATGGTGCGCTTAATGACTTGGTTTATGCTACTGGCAAATGGCAACTCGATAACACAGATCGCTACGTGCACTCGGATTCAATTTTTGCTGAATTACGGACTACTGTTTAAAGGCTGATCCAATAGCCCCACTGCCAACGTTGGTGGGTGGGGCTATTGTTCAGAAAGCGTCGCAATGAGTGCCAGCACATCCTCATCAGCCGCCGTGCCGGCCAACTCAGCATAGCTCGAAAAATCACCCAACGCCGCCTCTATTTGGCCCAACGACAAATAGACATAGCCGCGCCCCACCAACGCATCCAGATTTTCAGGCTCTAGCAGCAGGGCTTGATCAAAATCGGCCAGTGCCCCACGCGCATCGTCTTGGCTTAAGCGTGTATTGGCCCGATGCACATAGGCCGCAACGAATTCGGGATCGAACTCTAGCGCAAGGTCTAAATCGGAGCGAGCATACTCAAATTCGCCGAGTGTCAGAAAGGCCAAGCCGCGCTGGGCCAACACATCGGCACGCTCAGGCGCAGTCAGATGGGCGATATTCAGCAGGTCTATGGCAGCTTGGGCATCTTCATAGATCAGCAGCCACACGCGGGCCGCACCCAGTAAGCCGTCTACACTCCCGCCAACATCATACGCCGCATAATAATCGTCGAGGGCAGTCTCATAATCGGCTAGGGCAAAATAGGCATTGGCGCGATTAAAATAAGCATTGGGAAAGCGCTCATCAAGGGCGAGGGTGCGGTCAAAGTCATCAATGGCCGCCTCATAGTCTTCTAGCTGAAAAAAGAGCAGGCCCCGCGTGTGATAGGCTGCGGCATAGCGCACATCTAGCGCAATCGCCCGATCAAAGCTGGCAAAGGCGGCCTCAACGTCGGCCTGAGCCATCAACACCCGCCCACGCTCGAAAAAAGCGGGCGCAAAGTCGGGCCGCAGGCGGATGGCTTCGTTAAAGTCGCTGAGCGCAACATCAACATTATCTTGGGCAAAGGCGTTGCGTCCGCGTGCAACATAAGCCTCTGGGGCCAATACATCGCCCGCCGCAATCAC
>CAZLPC010000373.1:0-1145 GCA_964561305.1 uncultured Anaerolineae bacterium | reverse complement strand
GGGCCAAGCCGCGATTATAATAAGTGACAATGCTGGCCACGCCCAATTCAATCAGCAGGGTATAATCGTTCACTGCGGCAGCATAATCGGCGAGCAGATAATGGGTTTGGGCCCGCCCTTCAATGGCTTCTATGGAACGCGGATTGAAGTCGAGGGCCCGATTGAAGAACAACAGCGCCAATTCATACTCACCATCGGCAAAAGCCGCATTACCAAGCGCCAAATAGTCGGGGATGGGTGTTCCATCTTGGGCGTGGGCAACGGGCCCAAATGTAGCCAATAATCCAATAACAATTGCTAGCAACAGAACATTTCTCATGAATTTACTCATTTTTTAGGCGGAAAAAGCCGCGTCAGTTCAACCACAATTCCTAAAAGCGCCGATTGAAAGCTCTCGGCTGGCCCAAACGTGCCACCATGCTGAAAACGGTCGGCTTGGCGCACAAATAATTCTAGCGTGCGCCCCATCGGGTCAACAATCCAATATTCGCGTGTGCCGTGTTGTTCATAGAGCCGATATTTATCTTGCCAGTCGCGCTTGGCGGTGGCCGGCGACAATATCTCAACCACCAAATCGGGCGCACCATACACAATGCGATCCACCACACAGCGCGTATCGGGTGCAAGCCATAATACATCGGGCTGCACCACCGTCTGCTCATCTAGCCGCACATCCATCGGCGCAGATATTAACTCGCCGTTTTCGACAGTCAACAGGATACGAAATACCTCACGATGGGCAAATTGATGCTCAAATTCGGGCGATGGCGGCACAATAATCGCTCCCTCAATCAATTCGATAACGCTATTGCGCTCTGGCAAGGTCAAAAATTCGTCGGCGGTGGTGGTGTGGGTATGCAGCCGTTTCATTGCTCGCTCTTTTGCACCTTTGTCGGGCCGTTGCTTGTATTATAATCAGGAAATGTTGCTTATCCTACATAGTATTTTTGACACTGACGCGCTCTAGTGCGAAAGTGATCGCGGCGTGGGGCTGTTCTGTTAGGCCAAGTGACGGAAAACGCAGACCGCACAGTGGCCAAAGCGCTTCGGCCACTGTGAGATGGTGCGCCTAAGGTAACAGGCTAATCTGCGCCAGCTTCGGCAGTGCGGCGGCTTTGGGGCAGCGTGGGTAGTGCAATCGGTGG
>CAZLPC010000372.1:0-3680 GCA_964561305.1 uncultured Anaerolineae bacterium | reverse complement strand
CAGTTGATGCCCCTCGAAAAACTCGGTTTTCCGTTGCAAGACCCCTTGGGCTATAACCGAGTACGCCGCCCCTTATATGAAGATGCCAGCCGCGTTATCGGTATCCGCGATCATCAACCCCAAGACACATTTCGAGACATTCATTGGAAAGCCACTGCCCGTACCGGCCAGTTGCAATCCAAAATTTATGAGCCAACACGCGGTATCAATGTAATGTTGGCTGTGAATGTGGCTAGTTTTGAACTGTATTGGCGTGGGGTTTGGCCCGAAATGCTAGAGTATTCGCTCTCAATTGCCGCATCGCTGGCCAAATGGACAAGTGACGAAAACCACGCCTTTGGGCTAATTTGTAATGGGGCCTTTGCGCGGGCGGATCAATCTATTCGGGTGTTGCCCAGCCGCCGCCCCAGCCAGCTAAAGCGCGTATTAGAAGCATTGGCAGGTGTGAAATTTTTTGTAACCAAAGAGTTTGGGCGCTATGTGTTGGATGAAAGCCCACGCCTACCCGTTGGGGCGATTATTGTAATGGTAACACCCTATGTCAGCGACATGATCGCTACTTCAAGTGTACGTCTGAAGTCGCATGGACGGCAGGTGGTATGGGTGGTTTTGGGTCAACGCCCACCTTCGCCTATTCCGGGCATTCCGCTATATCATATTCCCATTCCGCTCCCCGAACCCGATTGGGAAGCATCGGGCGAACTAACCAATCAAACCCGCTATTCTGAAGCGGAACAGCAAGAAATGCAGCGCCGTCTAACTGCCCGCCAACGGTTTTTGCAACAACGTGCCGAACCCGAACCCAGCGATTTGCAACAGGAAGAACAAGCATGACCACAACTGCACTCCAAACAAATCGGCCGCTTATCGCTATTTTAAATTGGCAACAAACCTTCTGCTTTCTCAGTTTAGTATTGATGGAAGCATTATGGCTGGCCCCGCTTTTGCATCGTATGTTCTCATCGGTCATTTTAGATGACGTGTTGGCCATGCCTCTCGAAAACTTGGTGGGGCTAGTGGCACTTAATATGCTGGCTGGCTTGGTAGTGCGGCGGATATTGGTCTATTTTCGGATACCCTATAAAAATCATCGCTACTTTTTTCTGCCAATACTGGCCATTAGTGTTGTGGCAACCTTGGCAACATTACCGATTTTATTAGAAAACAGCAACACGATTAGTTTTGATTTGGCGGCGGCCTTTGATACTGATAGTGAGGTGTTGGCCGATGGCTATTTAATTACACCACTGGTGATATTTTTATTTATGCGCGGCTCGATCATTAGTCGCTATTTACCCCCCCCAGTCGCAGTGGGTATTTCATCGCGCTTAGCGATTGGGCTATTTTTCTTAACCGCCGTTGTTGCGGAGCCTGATGTGCAAGGCGATATGGCAGTGTTGTTGCCGTTTTTCTTTTTTGTATTGTTATTGGCCAACAGTTTGGCGCGTTCTAGTGCCCTAAAAGCCAGCAACCTTGTTCAACAAGTGCGCTTTAGTCGGCGCTGGTTTGGCATGTTGTTAAGCGCATTGCTGGGTACGGTGTTGATTGGCGTTTTGGTGTCTGCATTTTTTGGCGGCCTCGATCAAGACCAAATTCGCCGCGCCTTCGAGATTCCATTCATCATCTTCATCAGCATTATCATCTTGATTTTGTCTCCTTTTGCTTATGCCATTTCATGGCTAATCAGCCAAGTTCCCCCACCTTCCGAGAACGACGAGTCGATTACTCCAGAAACAGGCACACGTGAGGTCGTACCCTCTGCCGATAACCCGCAAATTGATATAGGCGATGAACTGCGCTTATTGTTCGACACCGTCAGCGATGCTTTGCTGTGGGTTGTCATGATTGCAATTGCAATTATGGTGATCTTATTTTGGATTTCGGTTTTCTTGCGTCCTGAAGATTTAGAAATTGACGAGGGCAGCGAAGCTATCGGCGAACGTGAGCATATTCAAATGAATCTGTTTGGCAAGCCATTTAAACGTCTTTTTAAAGCGCTAAGTGGCTTACAACAAGGGGTGGGTGGAAATTTGTTTGGTGTGTTGACCATTCGGTGGGCCTACTCGCGGATGGAACGTATGGGGCGCAAACGGGGCTTCCCACGCGATAAAGCACAAACGCCTTATGAATACCGGGCCGCTTTGGCGCAGGCTTTTCCGGGCGGAGAAAACGACATTCGTACCATCACCAATGCCTATGTCGCTATTCGCTATGGCGAGTTGCCCGAAAACAATACCGAATTAGAACAAGTGCGCCGCGCCCTTGATGCCCTAAAAACCATCCCTACGCCACCAACACCCTAAAAAAACGGTAGTAGAATGCTTGTGCTAAACTGTGATATGATTTAGAAGATGTTTGTGTGGTGTTTATATCTATCTGACAAGGCGAATTGCTATGCCGTTTATTGAAGCGCCCTCTAATTTCTATATCGGACGTTATTATGATCCGCAAAGTGGCCACATCACCGATGAGGTCGTTTACTATGAATCACGCGATTTAACCACTCATGCTGTTGTTGTGGGTATGACGGGCAGTGGTAAAACTGGTCTGTGTATTACACTGCTTGAAGAAGCAATTTTGGATGGCATTCCGGCCATTATTATTGATCCAAAAGGCGACATTACCAACCTTATGTTGGCATTTTCAGATTTGCGTCCAGAGAGCTTTTTGCCATGGATTAATTTTGAAGATGCTGCCCGCAGTGGGCTTTCGCCCCAAGAATATTCTCAAGACATCGCCCAGCGCTGGCGCGAAGGCTTAGACAGTTGGGGCATTGGCTCCCAACGCATAGAAGCCTATCGCAGTGCGGCTCTGTTTAATATCTATACACCCGGTTCAGATGCGGGCTTGCCCATCAGTATTTTGGCCCAAATGCGGGCCCCACGCGAGGGGTGGGTGGGCCACGAAGAATATCACCGCGAGCATATTCGGGCATTGGTGACCGCGATCCTTTCGATGATCGGCATGACGAAAGTCAATCCTGTTAAAGACCGCGAGCATGTTCTGATTTCCAATATTTTTGAATATTCTTGGCGCAACGGCATAGATATCACATTGCAGGATATTATTTTGCAAGTGAAGCGCCCGCCCTTCGAAAAACTGGGTGTGTTTGATATTGAAACCTTATTCCCTGAGAAAGATCGCTTTAAGCTGGCGATGGAACTCAATAACATCATTGCAGCGCCCAGCTTCCAAAGTTGGCTACAAGGCGAGCCACTCGACTTCCAACAACTGCTCTATGCCCAAACGCCCCAAGGCCCCAAGCCCAAGGTCAGCATTTTTTATATTGCCCATCTCTCAGAAAACCAACGTAGCTTTATGATCACGCTAATTTTAGAGAGTATTTTGGCAGGTATGCGTCAAATGCGCGGCACTTCTAGCTTGCGGTCGTTGTTCTATTTTGATGAAGTCTTTGGTCACTTGCCACCGCATCCTAAAAATCCACCTACCAAAGAGCCGTTGTTGCGCTTGCTGAAACAGGGACGGGCCTTTGGCATCGGTACAATTTTGGCCACGCAAAACCCCGGCGATCTGGATTATAAAGGGCTCACTAATGCGGGTACGTGGTTTATTGGGCGTTTGCAAACTGAAAACGATAAAAAGCGTGTGCTAGACGGCCTGACCACTGCCTCTAGTGTTAGCAACCAACTTGATATTCAAACGCTGGATAACCTGATTTC
>CAZLPC010000371.1:2464-3681 GCA_964561305.1 uncultured Anaerolineae bacterium | reverse complement strand
CCGAAAATGGGCAAAACACGCCCGACGCACCTACGCCTAATGACCAGCAGGCCGTCACAGACAACCTAGACGCTGAACCCACTGTTATAGAACCAACCGCCGTTGCCCTAGACCCCCTGCCCGACGACATCAGCATTGAAGACGTGGCGGGCGTGGTCATGGTGTCGGGCACTAGCGACCTGATGGACGAGGCCGACACGCGCCTGCTAACTGGTACATCATTTAACGATGTCATCGCCGATTTTGAAGCCCGCCGCACCACCGATCCCGCTAATGCCGAGTTGTTGGCCGCGCTTTCGACACTTTATAGCATGACCTATCAAAGCGAAAACGCCCATTTGTTGGCCCAAGCCGCCGTCGAAGCCGACCCCAACAGCGTGGTGGCCCAGTTGGCCCTTAGCCAAACCTATTTTGAAGGCGACGACCAAGACCGCGACGCAGCCCTTAACGCGGCCCTTGCTGCTTTTGACCTTGACCCGAATAACCCACAGGTGCTGTGGCATGTCGCCAATGCCTATTATCAACTGGGCGCGGACGATTATGGCGCAGAGTATCTCTATCGAGCGTTTGATGCAGACGCAGGCGGCTATCGGTTTGCGCGGTTTGCGGGGCGGGTCTTGCTCGAAAATCAGTCTAACCCACAAGCGGCCATCCCTTATTTGCAAGCCGCCGAAGCCTCGCCCGTGGGCGATATTGGCAGCTATTATGCGCTGGTGGTGGCCTATCTGCAAACCGACCAAGCCGCCGCCGCCTATGAGCTAACGCTAAAATATGTCGCTTTCATTAGCGATGCCCCAGCGCTGGCCAACTTTGCTTATGTGGCCTATCGCGTCGGCGAGTTTGATCAAGCAACAGCTTGGCTAGACGGGGCTTTGCGCCAGCAAGCATGGCTAGACAACGAGCGCTGGGTGCGGGCGCTTGTTGCCGCCGAAACAGGCGACCTAGATGCTGCCGATTTGCTGTTTAACAGCTTGCAGGCCCAAGGCTTTGTAGACGGCTGGCCGTTCTTGACCTATCGCACCAACCACGCGCTGCTGCTGGATCATGCACTGGTGCAACTGGCACGGGGCGACACCGCCGCCGCCATAGACTCCTATACGGCTTTTATTGACACCGTGGCCGACTTTGTGCCAGAGGTGTTTGTGGCGCGGGGCGATCTTTATCTTGAAAGGGGCGAAGACGAGGCCGCCCTAAATGACTACTTGCGGGCTATCTAT
>CAZLPC010000371.1:0-2454 GCA_964561305.1 uncultured Anaerolineae bacterium | reverse complement strand
AACAATGATGGCGCGGTAGAAGTGGGCAACCAAGCCCGCCAAAACGCCATCAATGTAGCGTTTGGCGCGGATGCCGCCGATGTCAGCTTCCCGCCAGATGCCCCCTATTTTAGCTTTGACGACCGCACCATAGACTATCGGTCGGGCCTAAGCGATATTAACGACGACTTCATCACCCAGTTGGTGGGGGAAAACAACGAAGGCGCGGCGCGGGCCTATTTGGACGAAATTTTGCGCCAAAACCCCACCGACACCGAAGCCTTGTTCACCAAATTCGAGTTTTTGCTGTATGAAGGCGACTTTGAAGCCGCCGCCAGCGTCTTGCAACTGCTGCTCGACAACGATCCCGACGATTTAGCGACCTATCTGGCCCAAACCGACTTGGCGCGGCACTGGTCGCAAAGCGACGATGAGCAGGCGCTTGTTCATGCCAATGCAGGGCTGGCGGCCTATCCCGACAACCCCCATTTGTTGTGGCGACGCGCCTTTATCCATGAAAGTTTGGGGCGCAATTTTCAAGCCGAACAAGACTTCATTGCGGCCCGCGACGCAGGCGCAAGTGGCATTGGCTTTGCTGCCCTCGCCCGCGACTTAGCCCCGCGCTTTGGCGATCTAGACGATGCGCTGGATGCGGCGATTGTGGTCTATTTGGCCAATCCTAACGACATTGGGGCCATCACGCCCATTATCGCCAATTTGTTGGCCCTAGATCGGGCGGATGAGGCGCTTGGCTTCAGCCGCAGCATCCAAAACCGCGTGGGCATCTCGCCTTATTATTATAACGAAATGGCCTATGCTGCTTTTGCCGCCGAAGACTATGAACAGATGGGGACATGGCTACAAGTCGCTTATCTGCTAGCCCCCGACAGCCGCGATCTCACCGAGTATATGCTGGGCTTGTTGGTGTGGTATGGATTTGGCGATGCTGGGGAAGCAGTGCGCGTCTTGACCGAAACCACCTATCCCGATAACAACAGCTACTTTATCAGCAGTGCCTATGGGCATGTGCGCTGGTATGACATCGCTAAAATTCAGTATGCCGCCGGCGATACCGAAGCCGCGCTTAACGCCGTCACCGAAGCACTGCTGGGGTATGATTGGTGGTGGGAGCTATACTTCTTCCGCGCCCGGCTTTACCGTGACTTAGGTGATGTTGACGCGGCCCGCGCCGATCTAAATGCCGCCTTCACGCGCACAGGCAACGTGGATGAACTTCTGCAGATTCAAACCGCGCTAGAAAGCCTGTTAGATGATTTAACCGACGATAGCGAAACCGACGATAGCGAAACCGACGACACCAGCCAAGCCCCATCCGCCGCTGATGATCTCGCCACCAATGATGTCGCCGCGGATGAAGCCACCGAAGTCAGCAGCGCTGAATCGGGCAACACCGTCTCTAACACCAGTTGGACACCCGTTATCGAGGATTTTGGCGGCGTGCCGATGGCGCTGGTGCCGGCGGGATGTTTTATGATGGGGGATGACGCGGGATTGTGGTTCTATAGCCCTGCCCACGAAATCTGTTTTGATGCCCCTTATTGGATTGATGTTTATGAAGTGACCAACGCCCAATATGGCCTATACAACGCTTGTACCCCGTGGTCGTCGGCAGAGGATGAACCGCGCATTTGTGTGAGTTGGGCCGATGCCCAAGCCCACTGTGTCGAACGCGGCGGCAGCCTGCCCACCGAGGCCCAATGGGAGTATGCCGCCCGTGGCCCCGACAGCTGGCTTTATCCGTGGGGCAACGAATTTGACGAAACCACCGTAGCGCAGTTTGAATCGGTAAGTGAAGTCCGTGCTGTTGCTGTGGGCAGCTTCCCCAACAACGTCTCTTGGGTGGGTGCGTATGATATGAGTGGCAATGTGGAAGAATGGACAACTTCTATTTTTTCTGCCGATGATTCATTCCGCTATCCTTATGACCCCACCGATGGCCGCGAAGACCTTGACGATGAGAATGCCCGTCGTGTGGTGCGTGGTGGCTCTTTTGCCAGTGGCTCGCTCCGCTCAACCACTGCCTACCGCGAGAGCAAACTGCCCAGCACCGTCTTCACGGTCGGCTTTCGGTGTGTGTTGCCCGCCTAGTTTTAGGGAATAAAGAACCACGTTTGTGGGTGGCAACAGAACCCATCCGCAAACGACACACGCCGTATTGTTTGGGCTTTAAATGAAAAAAAGGACGCGATAGTTGCGTCCATAAATGTAGTGTAGGTAAATAGTGCGATAGATAAACATAGCGTAAGAATACTTTAACCGAAGCCCGCCGCTTTGTCAACCCAATTTTTAAAGGGGGTGCATTTTAAATTGGGGCCAAGCTGTACGCGGTTTTGGGCCTGTGTGTTCGCCCCTGTTTTGCTTTTGCAAAGGCCCGGCCACCTATTTCCATAGTGCCGAACGAATCATGTCTTCATGAGGCAGCGCCACCCGATACCACTTCCACCACCTCGCCCC
>CAZLPC010000370.1:0-3685 GCA_964561305.1 uncultured Anaerolineae bacterium | reverse complement strand
GCGTGAAGTGGGCGAGCAGATTCTGAAAATCACCAGCCAAATCGTCGAAGCCTAATACTCATTGAAGCCCAAAGTCGCTATGAGGCAACTTGGGCTTCATAAAGTTTTCAATATAGGTTGAAGCGAAACCAATACGTTCCACCAACATGAGTAACTCCAAGTTGGGTTGGGTCTGATGTTAAATCGAGATTTGCGATTGGCAACCAATACTCTTGGCCGTTATATGTCACTGTGGAAAAGGTGGCAAATATATTACGCCCAGTCAATTCTAAAACTGTACCAGCAGGCAATCGCTCTATAATGTAATAACGGGAAGCTGGTTGTAAACGCAGTGGAGTTACAGTTCGCGTGGTCGCTGTAATACTGGAAATCATCGGACGTGGCGCTGGAAGTAACGGATTAGCAACTGAAGGCAAAGTGGGCATGTCTAGTAAATTAGATAGACTTTGATAGACACCATTTATATAAACAAAATGTGTTGGTACAGCCACATAACGACTCGACATCCATCCTGTATAGCGATTATTGACCTCTTGTACATAATACCACCGACCTGACTCGTCGCTTCCATAAACAACCACAACATCAAACGCCCAAACACGTCTGGACGTTGTGCCAATAATCGGTGCACTTATGCTAGGAGTCTCGCGTACATAGATTGCATACCAATTGTAGGTCATGGCAATGATGTAGCCTTCGCCACCTAATGCGGGTGAAACATCAGGTGCAGTAACTAAATAAGGTGCAGTTAAATGACGGTAGTCTACCACACCAGTTAAGCGAACATTCTGCCAGTTAATCCACCCACCGTATCCCTGCCACTCGACATAATACCAACGGTCATTGCGCCGTATATCCTCTTGGCCAATAATATAGAGCATTTCCCCTACTGGAATCACTGCCAACACCTCTGATGTAGGTGCGTTTCTTAACCGCGACGGTGGACTAGAGCGAAGTTCGGTAGCAACACGAAGTTGTATCAAATGCAGTGAGGCCGGATAGTTATCTCCATAACCAATCGCCAGATTTTGAAAGAGAAAATGGGTGGGATAGCGCACAAACTCACTCAATAGCCAGCCCGACTGCCCATCAATTGTCACATACACCCAAACATCCCGATCACGAAAATCTTCGCGGTAGTGTACTACTAAAGGCATATCTATATTAAATTGCCCTAAAATATCGGCTTCTCGGTGCGGTAGGCGGCGCAGATTAACGTTGTTAAACGCCAGAGTTGCACGAATATCTGCGTTGATGCCATTGGATGTGCTAGCGGTTGGCGAAGCAGTATCGGCAGGGGCAATATCCACGCGCAAGTCGTTATTGACTGGCAACCACCCAACGACAAAGTCCTCAGAGAAAGCCAAATAGCGTGAATCTACCCAGCCACTCAGTGCATCAACCGTAATCCACACCCACAAGCGCCCATCTACTTCGTTATCTTCACGGGCCACGACCGTTATGGTGGATTCAAAGTTTAGCTTACCGACAATTGGGGCTGTTTGTGAGGGTGTAGCGCGAACATTCAAATTGTCATAAGCGACAGTGGCAGTAACAGGGCTTTGGGCCACAACTTCTGGGGGCAGCGTAAGCATTGATACGAGGATAATGCTCATCAAAAAAACACCAACAAAGGTATATGGGGTAGCATAGCGTAACATAAACAATTCTCCTTACTGTCTGATGACTGGACAATAACTCAGCAAGAGAGGAATGTTTATAGCGCAACACCTACGCCACTGCGTCGGCTAACCACCGCTTATTGCGTAGGATTAGGCTTGTCTTGCAACCAGTGGCGTGCTAAAATATGGGCTAAATTGTGGGATAGTTTAATCGGCAGAACTACGGATTCTGACTCCGTCAGTCTTGGTTCGAGTCCAAGTCCCACAGCATTAACAAACCACTCCATGATGAGTGGTTTTTTATTAGATTAACGCCGATTTCCGCCAAAGATGCTATCTAAGATGCCACCACTATCTGTCGAGTCACCGGGTGTAAAGTCAATTGACCGCAAAATTCCCATCATTAAGAAAATCATACCCCCGCCGCCAACCAAGCAAATCAATGCCCCCCCACAGGTCACAGCCAATGCCAACGATTCGTTGCCACCTTCAAAGCCATAGTAGGCTCCGGCAATAAACAAGGCTGTACCACCCAAAATAGCAAAAATACCATTTAAGCATTGGCGGCTTGGTATACATCCTTTGGTGTTGGCCCCACCCCGCAGGCCAGCAACCAGCAACACAAACAAGAAAATCACCATTTGCCAGTTCAGATGAAAACCACCAATGTTAATACACCCGGACGGGTCTTCATCATTGCGCCCATCACCATTACTATCCCCACCAGAACGGCGTGGCGGCTCGTCATCATAGGGCGGGTCTTGGCGGTCTGGCTGTTGGCGCACCCGTGCGCGAAAATCGGGCGCATCTATACCTCCTAAGTCAATGGCGGGGCGGTTCGGATCATTGGGATTATTTGGTGGAAGATTATAGCTCATGCTTAAATCCTATGGTTTGTGGTCAACAAAGCAAAGTGGGCATTATTTGCATCAAACAACGCCCACTATTATAAACGCTTGCCTTCAAACTTGAAAACCTAGCGGTTTTGGGCATCCATCACAGCGACAGCAGCCATAGCCACGATATTTTCGACAGTTTCGCCTTGCTGAAGCACATGCACGGGCGCACCCACACCCAATAAAATGGGGCCGATGGTTTCTGCCCCACCCAAATGGGCCATCAATTTATAGGCAATATTAGCCGATCCCAAATCAGGAAAGATCAGAACATTGGCATCGCGGATTGCACTAAACGGGTAGATTTCTTCGATGAGATCGCCATTAACTGCAAAATCGGCTTGTAGCTCGCCATCAATACATATTTCAGGGCGACGGTCGCGCACAATTTCCATTGCAAGGCGTACTTTTTGCGACATGGGGTGTGGCGTAGAGCCAAAATTGCTAAACGAAAGCATACCCACCACCGGGTTAAGCTCGATACTGGCGGCAAAGTCGTGGGCTAAAATAGCGATTTCGGCCAAATCTTCGGCGTTGGTATCTAGGTTCACAGTGGCATCACTAAAAACATAGGCATTGTCCTTAGCCAAAACTAAGTAGGCCCCCGCAGCGCGGTTAACACCGGCTCGAGTTTTAAAAATTTCTAGGGCAGGGCGAATCACCGTTGGGTAAGTTGCAGTGAGACCGGCCACATACGCATCAGCATCGCCCATATAAACCACCATGGGGCCTAAATACATCGAACGGCGCATATTATGTTTAGCATCGGCTAAAGTTAGTCCTTTGCGCTTGCGAAGATCGTAATAGGCTTTTACATACTCATCATAGCGTTCATAATCGCGGGGATACATGATAGACGGTTGAAAATCGATGCCTAGCTTTTGAATGGTACGATAAATTTCAGTCGGGTTGCCAATCAATATTGGCTCGCCAATGCCATCATCTTTCACTTGAGCCGCCGCCCGGATAATCTTCGACTCTTCGCCTTCGGCAAACACCACCCGTTTCGGATGATTGCGGGCAACATTTACAAAATAGCGTTTCAAGCGGCTGCCCAAGCCTTGCCGCCGTGCCAAACGATCTCGATATTCGTCCAAATCAACTTGAACACTGGCAACTCCCGTTTTCATGGCTGCTTCGGCTACGGCGGGTGCTTCATAGATTAAG
>CAZLPC010000369.1:0-3687 GCA_964561305.1 uncultured Anaerolineae bacterium | reverse complement strand
CTTCGGCCACCGACACGACTTCCCACGCATTATCAATGGAGCGCCCATCGCCGGTGTTAAAAATTGCCCGCAGCATTCCACCCACAAACTCGTGGTGTTTGGCGGCTAAGTCGTGTTGTTCTAGTTGATCATAGGCATAATCTAGCAACATCCGCACTTCTAAATCCATCGGATTCGTCTCTAGCACGCGCTCGCAAAAGCGTGCTACATCCTCATAGCTGGTGGCCGAGTTGGTTTGGCCGATGAGCTTATTATAAGAATAGTGGGCGGTGGGCTGATAGCTATCGCTTTCAATATAAGCGTGGCGCAAGGCCACAAAGTCGGCATTTTGGGGATCGTCAAAAGCAGCGCGGGCTAGCTCTAAGAAGTTTTCACCTGTCATCATCATCCTCTAACGCTTTTTGTGTAGATTGTTTAGATCAAGCATAGCTAAAATCAGGATTATTTCCATGCAAATTTTCAATCACTATTCATTTCTTTTAAGTGCACTTATTGTGGTTATGGTGGTGGTAGTGGCGCTGTGGCGCTGGAAAGCGGGGCCGATGTGGTTGCGGCTGGCTGGGGTTGGCGTAATACTGGCCGCAACGGTGGGTGTTGGCTTTGTTTTCCGCTATCCGGCATCTGAAGCGGCCACCGTACAAAATGTAGAAACCGTCCTTAACAACGGCCAACCTACTTTTTTGGTGTTCTATTCTAATTATTGCTTAGGTTGTATGGCCAGCCTGCCGACGGTACGGGCCCTAGAAAATGATTTAGATACTAGCGCGGTCAATGTGTTATTAATTGATATCCATACCGACACGGGCGAAACCTTGCGCCGTAGCTATCGCGCAAACGTTACCCCTACTTATATTATATTAGATGCTAGTGGGCAAGAAAAATGGCGCGGCCATCGTGTGCCAAGTGAAACGGAAATATTAAATCACATAAATTCATGACCGCTTGTGACCTTTAGACAAGTGTATTTAGTTGAAAATAATCTGAAAAATGCTAAAATAGATATCGGTGCAACAACTTGCATTTTCAGAGAAAATGTGTTCTAATTATTGCATCGTTTGCCTTCACATAATAGGTTCAACTCACTGTACCCAAAAAGGTTGAACACTTAACACGAGGGGGTCTCGTGCTATCACAGAAACGCGAATTCACCGTTACCGATACCTACAGTTTTAATCGCCGCAATGCGCTGATGTGGATATTGTCTCATATTTGGCGTTATCGGATTTATGCACTAACAACGTTTGTGCTTTACGTCGTTACCTATATGGCTTTTTCGCAAAGCTCGGTCTTTTTTGGACGTGCAGTAGAGGCTGTTGTGACCGATGGCGACCGTAGCCAATTGTTTACATTTGCCGCTATTGTTCTGTTTTTGCGTTTCATAGATGGTCTGGCTAGTCTAATTGGTAGCTTGGCAGGCGAAGTGGTGGCCCAACGTTTTGAAGCAGATGCACGCCAAGAGCTATATGCCAGTTTGCTAGAAAAAAGCCAAACCTTTCACGACCGCCAGCGTGTTGGCGACATTATGGCCCGTGCCACCGAAGACATGCGCCAACTAAACGGGATGGTTAGCCCCGGCATCTACTTCATTTATGAAACAGTACTGGGTTTTCTAATCCCCATTACCATCATTGGGTTTATTGATTGGCGACTGATGGCGGTTCCGCTTGTGTTTACGGTGGTTTATGTAGTGGCTGTGTCCGATTATTTCAAGCGCCTTAGCCCAGTTATCACCAACCAGCGCGCCGAGTTTGGCTTAATGAACGCCACCCTAGAGGAAAGTATCTCTGGTATTGAAGTGGTAAAAGCCAGCACCACCGAAGAATTTGAGCGCCTGAAGTTTAAACGCAAAGCCAAAGCCTTCCGCGACTATTTTGTGAAACAAGGGCAAATCGAAGCGGCATATATGCCTATTTTGCTCTATTCCATTTCAGTCGGCTTGATATTTTTGCATGGCATCTCGCTCTATAGTGGCAACCAAATTAGTCTTGGCGATTTGGTAGCGGTGATGGGTGTCTATGGCGTGGTTAGCTTTCCGGCTTTTATATCGCTATTTTCGTTGTCGTTGCTTCAAAATGGCTTTGCCAGTGCAACCCGCATCTTGAACATTATCAACTCAGAGACCGAGCTGGATCAAAACGAAAGTGGTATTAGCCAGCCTGTCGAAGGTGAAATTGTCTTTGAGAATGTTTCATTTGGCTATACCCCAGACCGCCCCGTACTCTCGAATGTGTCGTTTACGGTAAGGCCGGGTCAAACTGTGGCCATTGTCGGGCAAACCGGATCGGGCAAAAGCTCGCTGACCCAGTTGGTCAATCGCGCTTATGATGTGGATCAAGGACGGGTATTGATTGATGGGGTAGATGTGCGCGACTGGAACTTGGCATCGCTGCGTCAACAAATCTCGAAGATCGAGCAAGACATTTTCTTGTTCTCGCGCACAGTGGCCGAAAACATCGCTTTTGGCGCACCCGATACCCCTCAAGAGCAGATCGAGGCAGCAGCCAAGGCGGCCCAAGCCCACGATTTCATCTTGTCGTTTCAAGATGGCTATGAAACCATGATCGGTGAACGCGGCGTAACCTTATCGGGTGGGCAACGCCAACGCATCGCCCTAGCGCGGGCCTTTCTCAGCAATCCTCGCATTTTGATTTTGGACGACTCGACGAGTGCCATTGACAGTGCCACCGAAGACGAAATTCAAAAGGCGCTGTTGAAAATGCAAGAAGGCCGCACAACCTTGCTCATTACGCATCGGTTGTCACAGATTCGGTGGGCAGATCATATCTTAGTATTAGAGCGCGGCGAGTTGGTGGCTTCAGGCTCGCACGAGGACTTGTTACGCACATCGGCACATTATCGGCGCATTTTCGCCCGCTATGATGTCGCATTGCCGCCATTAGAAGCAGACAAAGCCACACAACCTGTCGTCGAGACAGTGCAATAAGGGGGATGCTATGGGTTTTATTATGGATGGACTAGAGGCAGAAGAGTACGATCGTAATTATGGCGACAAAGTTCTGGTTAGGCGTATTGCCGAATATTTTCGGCCCCATGCCCACCAAATGTTGCTGGTCTCGGCCGTAATCTTCATTGCATCGGTTGTAGGGGCCATTATCCCCATTGTTATCGCCGAAAGTATTGATTATGTGGTCGGGGATAACCGCATCGAGATCGTCGTCGCGCTGGCCCTAAGCATCAGTGTACTAGGCAGTGTGTCATGGGTGGCCAACTTTATCCGTCGCTGGGTTGGCTCTAAGGCTGTGGGCGATGTGGTATTAAAGCTGCGCGAAGATGCCTTTGATGCAGTGCTAGAACGTGACTTGTCATTTTATGACCGCTTCCCATCGGGCAAAATTGTTAGCCGCGTCACCTCTGACACCGCTCAATTTACGCAAGTGGTGGCTTTAGTGATGGAGTTGTTGAGCCAGATTTTGCTGGTAGTGTTCTTGGTGGGCTACTTGTTTACGGTAGATGTGGTTTTGACGCTGATCTTGCTAGCGATTACACCGCTTATTGTGGGTGTGGCGCTGTCATTTCGGCATATCGCCAGAAAAGTAGTTACGCAATCGCGCCGCATGAACGCCATTGTTAATTCGCACGTTCAAGAAACTGTAAGCGGCATCAGCGTGGCAAAGGCCTTTCGCCAAGAACAAGCCATCTATGACGAATTTTTGACCCACAACCAAA
>CAZLPC010000368.1:1005-3689 GCA_964561305.1 uncultured Anaerolineae bacterium | reverse complement strand
GCTGTACCCGCACGGGATGAACTACTGCACCCCCTATCCCGTTGCCAAAGGCGTTGCGGAATCTGGACAAAGTTTTGATTGGTGCGCTTGCCTAACTCAACGTTTTGCTTCCATCCGTCGTTCTTGCCGATCACGAGCGTGCCAATGCCAGTATCAATCATCAGGTCAATAATGCGTCGGCTGACAACGTGCAAATAAGCATCCATTCGGCAGTTCCGCTTGTGGGTGAGGCATTGAATACGTTGGGAAGTGTGCTGGTTTTTGGGCAAGGACGACTTCTTCTCGATGGCATTATAGTTCAAGTAGCCCTGACCCGCTAGGTACGACTGACGCACAAGGTAGGTGGCGGTATTGTAGATGTTCTTGGAAAACCATGCCGCTTCATGGATGACTAACCAGCGCGGATCGCTACTGGCGATGATGTGTTGTTCAACTAACTGCACCGTCGTCATCCCGTTTCAATTCAGCGCTAGGCGGTTTTGTCTTGCGCTATCATACCATAAATGGATATATAATGAGCACAAAACAAATTAGCGTTGACGATACCACCCCCACCAAACAAATTCAAATTGGTTTAGCAATCTGCAAAAAACCAACTAGCGCGGCCAGATGGCCGCGCTAGTTGGTCAATTTTATCTCATGCAAAGCAGTATTAGCGCACGGCTGCTGCCAATGGGGCACAAGCGGGACATGATCCGCCGGGGCGCACAATAGCATAGCCAGCTTGTGGATCATCGCCATATTGTGTGAAATCCACATTCCAGACGATCATCAACGGCACGCGCCCACTGCTACGCGACAACGAAGCTGCCTCGCCCAACCATTGCGCGTGTTGGGCTACTGTGGTGTTAGCAGCCCAGCCAAATGCGCCCGGTAATGGGCCATAGCCTTCTGGTGTCAAAAAGCCCAGTTCTGTCCAGCAGACGGGGCGCTGCCCACCAAAAGCATTATAGTAGGTATCTAGCATCCCAAAGAAGTAGCGGGTATAAAAAGGATTGCGCGGATCGCCTGTGCGTTGGGTGGGGCTAATGATACCCTCGTTATAATGTGCGCCGATACAATCCATATAGTTGGTTGCGCCAGCTGCCCGCATTTGTTGTAAGAAAGGCAGATCGTCGCAACCATTGCCCCCACACCCGCCAAAAAAGCCTGTTGGGGCCGGCCCAGCACTAATGACCAACACACTGGGGTTAACGGCCTTAATTGCAGTATAGGCCTTGCGGAGCAAGGTGGTGTAGCTTGTGCCACTGATTGCGCCGGCGGGCCATTCATGGGTCAGGTTTGGTTCGTTCCAAACTTCGATGGCATTGGGGCCAAGTGCGGCCACAGCCCCAACATAAGCTGCATATTCATCGGTATAACGCTCATAATCCCCCATCTGAGAAGGAAT
Organism: uncultured Anaerolineae bacterium; assembly: GCA_964561305.1. GTDB lineage: Bacteria > Chloroflexota > Anaerolineae > Aggregatilineales > J027 > J027. The sequence goes on along the minus strand of CAZLPC010000368.1, from coordinate 2,299 downwards.
GCCCACTATACTAAGCAAAATGTTAAAGCCATTGTTGCGGGCTTCTTGAATGATGTTGGCTGCACCGCCTGTGCCTTCGCCACGATTCCAGCGAATTTGCACCTTCACCCATGTCATGCCCGCCGACCGCATAGCGGCCACTTGCCCATAGCCTATAATATGACCACCCAAAGCAAAACCACTGGGGGCAGGGCCGGGCGGCGGTGGCGCAGGTTGGCCGGGTGGTGGCGCTGGCGCTGGGGGCGGGGTTGTTCCACCGCTAGGAAGGTTGATCACCTGACCAACATAGATCAAACTAGGATTAGGAATGGCGTTTATCGCTAAAATGGCACTAAGGGTGGTGCCAAAACGTTGGGCAATGCGCGATAAATTATCACCACGCTGCACCACATAAGTCCCGCCGGGTGCAGGCTGGGGTGCTGGTTGTTGGGGGGGCGGTACTGGTTGAGCAGGTGGAGGTGCGGGAACTGTGGAGCCAGATGGGATAATCAATACTTGGCCCACAAAAACCAGATTGGGATTGGGAATATTGTTCGCCGCCACAATCGCACCAACTGTTGTGTTAAAACGCAGCGAGATGCGATATAAGTTGTCGCCGGGCTGCACAACATAGGTTGTTTGACCATCATCTTGGGCGGCTACAGGTTGGCTGGGCGCAATGGACAGCATCAGCACCAACGCCACCAGCGCTACAAGACCATATCGCCACCAGTTTTTGACTTTTAACATAGTTTTGTCCTTAAAATCGCTGCTTAAACGAAGAAGTATCACTATTGTCTATCATAGTGTGGTTTCGGCCAAATCTAGCCAACGTTTGCAATACGGCTTGGTTTAAAATTCGTCAATACCCCCTGACAAGTGGGGTTTGACCATTGACCTAAATATCCTTTACCATATTGACATCTGCATTTATTTTTTTGGAGATTTATTTAATGGACATTCAACAATTATCAAATGCGTTAAGACACCAAAACCCCAAAACACGCCGCGCTGCCGCCAGTGTGATTGGTCTTGTTGAAGAAACGCGGCTTTTGTCTGAACTACGCCAGCAATATGAGCAAGAATCAGACGAAAGTACCCACAAAATGATGATGTGGGCAGGCAAACGGGTTTATAACGCCAACCAACGCGGTTATAAGACGATTGATGAAATTTTTCGGCACTTTGGCATAGATCGCGAACTGGCTGGCCGCCAAACCGCCGAAGAAGAGCGCATATTAAAGCAAATGAACGATCAATTACAAATTGAATTAATGCGCCGCGAAAGCGATGCCCGTAACAAGCAACTCGGCTT
>CAZLPC010000368.1:0-995 GCA_964561305.1 uncultured Anaerolineae bacterium | reverse complement strand
CAAATGTTGCTGGGGGAGCGTTGGGCGGGCCCGTTTTTGCGGGCGCAATGGCATCGGGCGCAGATGTAGCATCGTCAAATCTTGGCCCTGTGCGCGAGCAACTCTCGAAAGAACGCACGCCAGCCCCACGACCATCCACTACTGATGTGAGTATTTGGATTCGACGGCTGCAAGGGGATCCTGATCCTGAAGTACGCAAAAGTTGTGCGGGTGAAATTGCGGCGCATAACAATATCACTGCCCTGCCCTTTTTGGTCTCAAACTACTTTACTGAACCTGAAGACCGCGTAAAAGCTGCTATAGAACATCACAGCAAAATTTTGTATTGGAATGCTGTTTATTGGCAAATGAGTCAAGATGGTAGCCTAGAACAAGAAATGGATGTACGTCTAACAGCGATGATGGCCGCCACTAGCTTTGTTGAGGGCCAACCCAAACAACCCCTTCCTCAAACGGGACCTTTTGCAAAAACCGGACCATTGCAACAAACCAGTACCCTAGCTGGCACCGGGTCGTTAACAGGCGAGGAAGACTTGGGCGAGTTGTTGCGGCGTGTTGAAGAAAAGAAAAAGGCATCGGCAACCAAAAAAGGTGGCCGCAAACGCAAATAGGTTTTAGTAGGGAAGATTGCCGTTGGTGCTGGGATCATGGGTTGGTTTTGGCATCAATGGTTCGTTCACCTCAATAATTGTGCCATCCAAAAGCTGTTTTAGGCGCACCAACTGGCGTGCTTGTAGCTGTGGAAACTGGGCCCGATCTTCGCCGCGCACAAAAAATGTTACCACATCATCGGTCTTATCCTCAGTATAGCCCGTGATATAAAAGAACCAGTAATAAGCGATGTATAGCGGCTGTCCTTTAAAGGGCCCCGCCGTAAGGATGATGTCGTTTCCGTCAATTTCAAATAATCTGAGCAATTCTTCGCGGTTCATGTGTTTACCAAATCTCTGCTAGCAAAACACTAATCTCACAATTTTAGCGCCAGCAATTACAAA
>CAZLPC010000367.1:0-3700 GCA_964561305.1 uncultured Anaerolineae bacterium | reverse complement strand
GACCCCATCACGCCGCCTGTATGGGCCGAATTTGCCCACGCAACGCTACCCAATGGCTTCTTATTTATCTTTCCGGGCTTTGGGCACGGCCTCACCGACGGCCACCCGTGTATTATCAGCATCTATAGGGCATTTTTAGCCGACCCCACCACCGCGCCCGATGCCAGTTGTCGCGCCGACATGACAACACCCTTCTTCATTCATCCCAATTTTGAGTGATAAACCATTTTCGGCAATTATTGTGGGGAGTTTCGGCTTCCCACATCCCACACCTCCACTCGCCGATTTCCTGACGTTTCCCGAACCTTAAGGATCGGTTAAAGCGTTTTTGCCTTATAATAATTCCTAAGCAACGCCACCGTAAATTTGGATTTGAGGATGTGCGCCTATGAAACGTCTGCTCTGGCTGCTGATTGGGGCAGTGGCGCTATTAATTAGCCCATCGCCATTACCTGCTACCACACCGCAAATTGCTTCTGCCCAAGACGCAGCTGTGCCTTCTATTGAATGGCTCGAAAAGTGTAGATTTGACACGCTTTTTTTGCCGCCCGACATCGAAACGCTGGGTCAAACCATCATCTGCGGTATTTTGCATACCTATGAAGACCCCACCGATGCCCATAGCACGCCCATTCAAGTCGCTTTTTCAATATTGTCGGCCAATGATGAAGCCTCACTTGACGATCCGGTGGTGTTTTTACAAGGTGGACCGGGCGGCAGTGCCCTTTTCTATATTGATCCATGGGTCACAAGCCCAATCCGCCAACAACGCGATATTATCTTGATTGATCAACGCGGCACTGGCTATTCTTTACCATCACTCAGTTGCAGCGCTTATCTCAGTCGCTATTATTTTTCAAGTGAAGCAGATATTCAAAGCTGTGTGGATCAACTGCGTACCAACGGTGTAGATTTGGGCCACTATAACACCGACAACAACGCCCACGACATCGGCGAACTGTTGGCGCTGCTTAAGCCAAGTATGGGCTATAGCAACTATAATTTGCTGGGTATTTCCTATGGTACGCGCCTTGGCCTTGCCATTATGCGCGATTATCCTGATCTCATACGCAGTGCCATCCTCGATTCGGTCTATCCGCAAGTGGTCGATCATTATGCCGAGTTGGGGCCAAACCTGCAACGCGCCCTAGAAGCGGTTTTTAGCGCTTGCCAGCGCGAGGATGTGTGCAACACCGCTTATCCCAACCTAGAGCATATTTTCTATGAAGTGCTGGAAGATATGAACGAAAACGACGATGAGTATGTCTTGACCAACTTCTTAAACACCATCTTCATGGCGCTCTATTCCAAATATCGCATTCAGGCCTTGCCTGCCGTTATCTATCTCTATAGCGAAGGGCGACAACGTGCAGCCGATAACTACCTCTATTATGGTATAACTGATGATCTGCCCTCGTATGATGCGTATTACGATAGCTATGACAGCGACATGTTAGACGACTACTTTCAGGCCTATTATGAACTTGGTCATGCCGATGCCTTCTATATGGCCCTTCAATGTCAAGAAGAATTCTATTTCACAAGCTATGAGATCGCAGTGCAGTTTGCCGCCGATAGCAACACCAATAGCCTCATCGCCACCAGCCAACTTTATGACGTTGAACGGATGGCGACCGAGTGCCCCTACTGGTTTAATGCCGCAGCCGCGCCCAGCGCCAACGAACGCATCTATAGCGATATTCCGACGCTGGTGGTAGCAGGCGAGTTTGACCCTATCACCCCACCAGAATGGGCCAAAGTGGCCCGCGAGAGCCTTACCACCAGCTACTACTTCAGCTTCCCCGGCGAAGGGCATGGCGTGGTAGATGGCCACCCTTGCACCATTTCAATATTCGATGCCTTTTTTGATAACCCCCTGACAGAACCCGATGCCAGTTGCCGTAGCGAAATGGGTATGGAATTTTTCATTCATCCCGATTTTGACTAAACCAGCCTAAATGAAACAGGGAGCGTGCTTGCTCCCTGTTTTTCCCTATTCGCCAAAAGCCCGCGCATTATATAAACGCCGCAGCGTGTTCTGGTCGCGGGTAGTCATCCGCAGGCTCACAGACTCCGCGTTATATTCATAATACATGACATCACGGCGATCGGGGCTGTGTACCATCACCCCCACCGCATGAAGCAATTCATGTATGATCACCACTTCAGGAATATCGGTATCACTTGCAATGGCCGCATAGCCAATGTACTCAACACGGCCCGTACTCCAATAGACATCGGTGTTATAAAACAGCGCTCCACAGCCCTCGACTGCATCGTTTTGGCTGCTACAAAACACTTGTAATTCAATGCGTGGCATAAATTCTAGGAAGAGGTCGGCTTCGTCGGGGTTATCGGTGCGCTCGATAGGAACCACCCGCCCAATCTGGGCCAGCGCATCTTCAATGTAAAACTGAAAACTAGCATTAGGCAACGAACCTTGAAAAAACTTGACCGGGAAATCATAAAAACGATAATAGCCGCCATTTTGTGCAAAATCATTCATCGAGTTGGTAAAGCCAGTCCAATAATCCTCCCCCACTGCCGCCGGAATTTCTAGCACTATTTCGGGCGCAGCGGTCGGCACAGGTGCGCCCCCACCTGCCGCCGCCCCGCCCTGCCCTATCGCATCACGGTTAAGGGTGGCGCGGGGTGTCCCTACAAACGGCGTGCGTGTAGGCGGGCGCTGAAGTGTGGGGCGCGGCGTATTGGTCGGATAGGTCGCCAGCACCGTCGGCGTTTCGCTGACCACAGGTGGTAGCGTCGGGCGCACTACACTAGCCATTGGCATAGAAGGGTCAATCACGATAACGCTGTCGGAAAAAGGGCTATTGGGGGATGGCGTATTTAGCAATGACTCGCGCACTACTGCATCATCACCCATCCCGCGCATTGCTACCGCCAACATGATCCCCGCCACCACCGCCACCATCGCCGCCAGCAACAATATGCCCAACAAGCCCTTGCCATTGTTGTCAGCGTTTGACCCTTCGGTCGGCAGAGCAGGCGCGGTGGCGGCATAGCGCCCCGCCAATGACGCAACACCATCAGGTTTTGGCGGTGGCAATGGCAATGCTTGGCCCGTCAGGGCTTCTAGGGCCGCACGCGCTTGTTGATGGTGGGGATCAAACGTTATGGCCCGTTGCAAAGCCACCTTGCGCTGGCCGCTATCGTCCACCGCATTTGCTAGCAACCACCACGCATTGGCATCGTCGGGTCTATACTGGATAGTCTGCTTCAGAATATCCAGTGCCTGTGTTTTTTCGCCGCGTTTTAAATGGGCGAAGGCTTGATGCAGCCCGGCTCTTACTTGCGCCTCGTCCATAAGAAATTATGACTCGCTTCTTCACTTTTGATAGCTGGTGTCATAAGCATAATGCGATTCAGTCAATTCTTAAAGGGCGGCCCTTTTCTGGCTAACTGGTGTCCAACTCATCCAAAAATGCTTACATCTAGGTGTGGCGTGGCTGACGCAAATGGCGCAAGATCACACCGCCATCTGTAAAATCGAGTGGCAGCAACGTCGCTATCAGATAAAGTACCGCCGTGATCAATGAAAGCTGCAACAAAAACACACTAAAAGTATCGGTGGCAATCTGGTATTGAAGCGCCACCGCCAACAGCGCCACCCATACTATGCTGGCCAGCGGCCCACCAATCGCACGGCTGATATGCTGGCGCGGACGCAGCGCTGGCTCAT
>CAZLPC010000366.1:0-3725 GCA_964561305.1 uncultured Anaerolineae bacterium | reverse complement strand
CAATTGCCCGCTTATGAGTGGTCATTTAGCGATGTTAACCCCCCTGTTCATGCGTGGGCAGCATGGCGTGTCTACTCAATGGATCGTGAGCAGACGGGCAAGGCCGATATCACTTTCTTAAAGCGCGTTTTCAATAAGTTGTTGCTGAATTTTACGTGGTGGGTCAACCGCAAAGATGCTGATGGCAACAACATCTTTCAAGGCGGATTTTTGGGGCTGGATAACATTAGCTTGTTTGATCGTAGTGCAGCTTTGCCCATTGGGGGACACATTGATCAGTCTGATGGCACATCATGGATGGGTTTTTATTGCCTGAGCATGATGAATATTGCCATTGAGCTAGCCAAAACCGATCCCGCTTATGAAGACTTGGCGATTAAATTTTTTGAGCACTTTCTAGGCATTGCGGTGGCAATCAGTGGCGTAATGCATGGTGGGCAAGGCTTGTGGGATGAGCAAGACGGCTTTTTCTATGATGTGCTGCGTTTTCCGGATGGTCATTTAGAGCCGTTGCGGGTGCGCTCTTTGGTAGGCCTTATGCCGCTTATTGCTGTCGAGACCATTGGCCAAGAAACGCTGGACGCATTGCCCGACTTAAACCGCAGTATTCAGTGGATGTGCGAACATCGAGGCAATTTAACAGGCAACATGATGAGCGTAGAAGTGCTTGGTTATGGTGACGCACACATTGTTTCGATTCCTACAGAAGAGCGGCTACGTTCTGTTTTAGGCTATATGCTGGATGAAAACGAGTTTTTATCGCCCTATGGCATTCGTTCACTCTCAAAATATCATGAGCAAAACCCCTTTAGCTTGCACTTTGGCAGCGAAATCTTTAGCATTGATTATCAACCTGCCGAGTCGCGCAACGGCTTGTTTGGCGGCAATTCTAATTGGCGTGGGCCAGTGTGGTTTCCTATGAATTTTCTGATTATCGAGGCTTTGCGGCGCTATTATCGCTATTTCGGAGATGATTTTATGGTGGAATTTCCAACTGGATCGGGCGTGCAGATGACGCTGAAACAAGTGGCTGATGAGATTGCGGTGCGTTTGACGCGCTTGTTTTTGCTAAATGATCAACAGCAGCGCCCTATTTATGGCGGCGATTCCACTTTCCAAAACGATCCGCGTTGGCGCGACCATATCTTGTTTCATGAGTATTTTCATGGCGACAATGGCGCAGGCTTGGGCGCATCGCATCAAACAGGCTGGACAGGCCTTGTTGCCGATTTGTTGCAAGAAGTTAAACAATAACGATCTCTTGTATCGAAAGGACACGGATGATGAAGGGCATTAAAGGCAAAAAAGTCTTGGTTACAGGTGGCAGCTCTGGGATTGGGCAAGCAATTGCCATTAAAATGGCCGAATATGGCGCAGATGTGGCTATCAACTATTATCGTAACAAAGAAGAAGCCGAGAAAACACAAGAGGCACTAGACGGGTGTCGGAATCGGGTGCAGGGTTATGGTGTAAAAGATATGTTGGTGCAAGCCGATGTTTCTCAAGAAGCTGATGTGGAGCGCATGTTTCAAACGGTGATGGATGAATGGGGTGATTTAGATTATCTGATTAACAACGCCGGCATTCAGATAGCCGCCGATTCTCATGAATTAAGCATGGAACGTTTTGATCGGGTGATGGGTACCAATTTGCGGGGCGCGTTTATGTGTGCCCAGCATGCTGTTCAGCACTTTTTAGCAAAAGACAAGCCGGGCGTGATCATCAATGTCTCTAGTGTGCATCAAATCATCCCGAAGCCCCGTTTTGTGAGCTATAGCATCAGCAAGGGCGGAATGCAAAACCTAACCACCACACTTGCCCTAGAATATGCCGGGCGCAAAATCCGTGTGAATGGGGTTGGCCCCGGCGCAACCATTACGCCCATTAATCGGGCATGGTTAGATGATCCCGAAAAGCGCGAGATGGTCGAGTCGCATATCCCGATGGGACGTGCTGGTGAGGCCGATGAAATGGCCGAGTGCGTGGCTTTCTTATGCTCTGATTTAGGTGCATACATTACTGGACAAACGATTTATGTGGATGGTGGCCTGACCCTCTATCCCGATTTTAGAACTGCATGGTCATCGGAGTAATTTCTTCGATTAGAATAAGGCGATGTTTTCTCAATATCGCCTTGTTTGAACTCTAAAAGGAATCTCCTGAATGCTTACCCAACGGAATAGAACCATCCTAGCTGTATATGTGGCGGGCTTTATTAGTGGCTTGGCACTGATTATGTATGCGGCTGGCGGTAGCCTATACCAAGACCCCGATTTTCATAATCTCAGCAGTAGTCAATTTGGCTCCATATTTATCTTGCAGACGTTAATGGCGGCCATTTCTTCGTTATCTACGGCTGTGGTGGCGCGGCGTTTTGGCACAAAGGCGGCTTTGTTGTTTGGCCAGACTCTGATTGTTGCGGCGATGGTGCTTTTGGCAGGTAGCCAATTGGCGCTGGGCAGCGGGCTGGCTTATGTCTTGCTGTTGGTGTCTTGTGGAATACTGGGCTTTGGCTTCGGCATGTCGCTTTCAGCTCTAACTGCCTATTCGTATGACTTGTTTTTGGGCAAAGAAGCCGCTACTGTGACTATTATGCACACCATTATCGGGCTGGGGTTTGTCGTCGGAGCACCGATTATGGGCCAGTTTATTGTCGCCGATTTGTGGTGGGGCGCACCCACACTAATGGGTGGTCTGATGGGGCTGATGGTTCTGTTTCAGTTCGGCTTGCCTCTTAAGCTCTCTAGTGAAATGTCGGTAGACATACAACTAACAAAAGTATCGCTGAACTTTCGGCTTATCGTGTATGCGTTGCTGGTGGTTTTATATGGAGCCAGCGAAGCCACCTTTAGCAATTGGTCTACTACTTATCTCGACATCAACAAAGGGTTTTCCACTTCTGAAGCAGCCTTGGGGTTATCTGTTTTTTGGCTGTGCATTGCAACAGGGCGCATAGTGTTTGTAACAGTGGTGAGTCGTATAAAAAACATGAAGCGACTCTATTTGTTGTCGCCCATGTTGGTTGCGCTATCGTTTTTGCTGTTGCCACAAGCCTCTACGCCAATTTTGGCCTATTTGGCCATGGGAATAGCTGGCCTTAGCCTCTCCTTTTTTTTCCCCTATACCATCAGCCTTGCCTCAGCAGAAAACCCCACCCAAACGGCCTTTGTATCGGGGGTATTGGTGGCCAGTGTGCAGTTTGGGATTGGGGGTAGCGCCATTACAGTCGGCTCGTTAAATGATACGGGGGCATTTGATTTATCACTACTGCTGATGTTATCTGCGCTATATGGGATAGTGATGGCGGTTGCTGTGATTTATCTTCAGATTGACGAAAAAACATCTGGAAGCGTTGCCGCGCCTGCTAGTGTTGATATATACACTAAAGGCGCATCCTAAGCAGCCAAGGGGTTGCAGTCTTGTGTAACCCCGCTTCGCTTAGTCTAGGGCATAAGAATGGTTTGTATTTCAATATACCTCTAAAACCCGTACCAGTCAATCTGTTAATGAATTTTGTAAACTTCGCGCACACCGAAAGCCAATAAACCAATCGCGGGTGTTGGGGTCAGCCCGAAAACGAGCTGAGGCGGTCATGCCAAAGTCTATATAGCTCCCTAATCCACCCCGATACACGCGCCGACTTGTTGTGTCGGCGGCGTTTTCGCGGCCATCAACAGCGTTATAGGGATAAGGTGCGTGCAGGCTGCTTGTCCACTCCCAGACAT
>CAZLPC010000365.1:0-3729 GCA_964561305.1 uncultured Anaerolineae bacterium | reverse complement strand
AGGGCCCGCAACACGGATCACACCGCCAAACTCACCTTCGTCAAAACGCGGCAATAAGAACCAAATGATTGATGCGCCAGAAGCCGCCCCAAACAACGCAAGACTTGCCCCCCAAATGTAAAACAAGAACTCGCGCCGATTGGGAAGAGCCACTAGGGGTGCTTGATCTACTGGAACTTGGACATCAGTTTTTGCTGATGCAGTAGCCACGCTTGTGGGTTTGGCTGGCTTAGATGTTGATACAGACATGGTTTCTCCTAAATTCGGCAGTTTTTTAGATGATTGCATCCAAACAGAAATGCACTAAAAAAGGTATGATTATCATCGTTAATATCTAAACTAAAAATATAAGTATTCGACTTAAATTATAGACGATTGTGATAAATATCGCAATAGATCGTGACATTTATCACCAATGAGAGTTAAATGAAGATCGGTGGACAATCTTAAAATATTTATCCGATTTTTGCTACTGATTTTAGCAGATTGGCGCGAAAATCAAGCTATAATTGTTGCATTGTTTTGTAATCTACTATGATGAGCATGGTTCTATCGCCCAGAAAGGATACCCATGTCTGCTACTTCTGCCAATACCAAACGTATCTTCGTAATCATGATTGCCTTCGTCGTGCTCGGATTGATTGTCTTCAGTCAATACAAAAAACAAGGAAGCACTTCATGATTCAGTTGTTGCCAGCTGATCAAGTTGATTTTGGTCTATTTGTAGCGGCCTTTAATCTTGCCTATGATGATTACTTTGTGCGGGTAGTGATGAGCGAACATTCGTTTGCAGGTTTGATTGCCCGCGATGAGATAGTGTTGTCGCATAGTGTCGTGGCGATAGACAATCAACAAGTGATAGGGATGGCGTTGTTGGCAAAGCGCGGTTCACTGGGTTGGATTGGCGGCGTAGGCGTGATCCCTAGCTATCGGCGGCAAGGTATTGCACGGCAGATGATGAACGTGCTTATTGATGAAGCCCGCCAATTAAAGTTAGATAAGATTACATTAGAAGTTATCGAAAAAAATCAGCACGCCATACATCTTTATGAGTCACTTGGTTTTCAAATACAACGCCGCTTATTAGTTTTAGAACGCGACGAAAGCCCTATTATCTCAACGAATAGCTATCCCATAGAGTATGTGTTGCCTAGTCAAGCACTCATTTATTACGACGATTTTCATGACATCCCCAATCCGTGGCAACGCAGCTATCAAGCCCTTAGCCAACTGGCCCAAGAAGGATGGGTTATTCTGGCTCCTGACGAAGACTGGCACGTTTTGGGATATTGCCTAACCCAAGTCGGTTTCTCTCAAATCCAAATCATTGATTTGGCGATTACCCTAGAGCATCCTAATCGCAGCGAATTGACCAAAGCACTGTTGTCTCATATTCATCAAGAATTTGAGGGCTACGGTGCATTGTTGGTCAATCATCCTGCCGAACATCCCTCTACGGTTGCTTTACTAGAGCTAGATTATCATGAAACTTTGGCCCAATTTGAGATGATGCTGGTCTTATAGAAGCTGATTATTGAGCAAAAACAAACCAAATTAAGATGAGCAAACCGCCTAAAATTAAAGCATCGCCATCGTTTAATTGCACGGGATCAGCGCCAAGTGGTTCATCATTCAAAAAACTTCCATTGCGGCTGCCCAAATCTCGGGCCCACAACCCATCATCTTGCCGTAAAATTTCAAGGTGGCGGCGCGACACGCCATATTCGACAGCATGAAAATCGTTCAGATCAATACTCACGTTCTGATCGCTGGTTGCATCGGGCCGCCCCAATATCAAATTCCTCTCAATGGCATAACCAATGGTTGTGATAGGATTGGGGGCGTGATCAATCTGCAATAAGAGATGAGTAGGCGCATCAGACGGCGTGGCTAGTTTACGCTGTGGATGAATGTTCGGCTCGGCGGGTGGAATTCGCCGACCTAGAATACCTGTTTGGGGTAAGTTACGTCTGCCAGCCATAGGAATGAAGGAGTCCTTTCTTGCCTCGTTGGATAAAAGGAATTATAACGAAAAATAGCCATTTGTCGGCGGCCATTGGGCTGCTTTTACTGAGTAGTGGAATTTTGACAGTTTGGTATGCCGCACCTTACAAACCAGTATCGCCCCAAATAACAGGTTGGCGTGCCGATTATCTTGTGCCAGCAAATGCTGCCGAAACGCCTATGCCCTTTATAGATAGCGTTATCTGGCATTCGCCGGGTCAACCCTATTTATCGCTACGTTCTCTCAATGATAGCACCGAAAAAATTCTTGATTTCGTGAATGGTATCCCGATTTGGTGGGACATTGCCACCACGCGCCGTGCCGATAACGTCTATCATTTGGTTTGGCGCAATGATGATGGACGTTTGTGGCGCACTCTCATTGATCCGAACGGGAATATAACGCTAGCGGTGATTGAGGTAGCTCCAAACACACAACAAGCCGATATTAGCACCAGTGGCGATGGGCGTAGCATATTGGCATGGCGCAGCGAGGGCCGTCTGGGGTTGTTGGTGATGGATGTTTTTGGGCGGCCATTGGTCACATGGGAAAATGTGGCGCAAGGCGTGGATGATCTGGCGGCGTTTCCTAGCCCTGAAGGGTATATTTATTTAGCATGGGTGCAGGGCCGTCAAATTCATACCGCCGTTATTGATGATTTGATACAACAACCCGCATCGGTTGCTTATCCACTTCATCTGCCAGACACGCAATGGGCCGAATCGTTATTGTTGATCGGTGGGGATAACGGGCCACCCGATATACTGTGGTTTCTGCACGATATTGCGGCCCCTGATAGTCCAACCCTAAGAGGCATAACGTGGTTTGGTCAGCCGCTAGACCTTACCTTTGCTTCCGAATTTAAAGCCATCGGGCTTCCGCGTTCATTTCAGCCCCGCTATGGCTTGCCCGTGTTGACAGTTGCGATAGATGAACAAGCCGCATGGCTGAGATGGGATGAGCGTGTCTTGTATCCCCTAGACGGCCCGCCCGCCAATTTATCCGCGCCACGTTTATGGTTTGACACACTAGGCAATCTGCGATCAGCAGCATGGTCAACTGCCGACGCAGGACGTTTGTATCACACAATCACTTATCCTCAACAACGCACCGTTCAAGCACCTAGCCCTACGACACGCCAATGGCTCAGTCTCGGACTTCGTAATGCCTATCGAGCGATTGGGTGGCTGTTACTGCCCTTATTTTTGACTGCCACTGGCTATACCATACGCCAACAGGTGTCTTATAACAGCATGTTCATCATCATTTTAAGTAGTTATTTTATGCTGAAGATATTGCTGGCTCCAACTGGGCTATATATGTTGTCTCCTATGCAAGAAGGCACAGCCACCAGCGGCGTTTTTGTGTTGCTGGTGGGGATAAGTGGACTTAGCTTGACGCTGGCAACGGCAGTGGTGCGCCCCATTCAGTGGGTTTGGCCGCTTATTTTTAGCTGTACCGATGCACTGTTTACATGGATTGTTTTTGGCGCTCATCTGAGTTAGGGAGTCGTAGGCAACGCGACAGGTAGTTTCTGCTACACTAGCTGCTATTTGCCAACACCTAGAATAATGCACATAACGAGGTCAGCCGTGTTACAACGCCTATTTTGGATTGGGATATTATTATCCCTGCTGGTATATGGATTAGATCCTGCTCCTGTTGCCACAAACGCCCAAACCGATGCCCCCATTACTGCACGAGTGGCTATCAATGGGGTCGAG
>CAZLPC010000364.1:0-3736 GCA_964561305.1 uncultured Anaerolineae bacterium | reverse complement strand
AAAGATCAAAAAAGCAGCGATAAAGTTAAACAACGGCCCCGCCACAAAAAACCAGATGCGCTCCCATGGGCCAGCCTCAAAAACGCTTTTGGGGTTTTCGATGTGGCGGCCCTCGATCTCAGCGAGGACTGCTTTCATGGCTTCATTCGATTGTGGCGCGACAAAATCCTCACCATAAGGGCGCACAAATCCGCCCAAGGGCAACCAATTGAGGGTGTATTCTGTATCTCCCCGCACAAACAATGTTGCAGCACTGGGCGGAAACCCAATGCCAAACTCTAGCACTGTAATTCCGACGCTTTTAGCCGCGAAAAAGTGACCTAGTTCGTGGATAATGACCAACGGTATCAGTGCAAATATGAACGATATAATCATCAAAGTGATTGACATTGGGGTTCCTTTACAACGTTCCTATATGTTCAACTTACATTACAACTTTGACTTTATGACACGCTTAATCTGACCGCAGCACCACAATAGGTACATTGTAGCTGGGTCATGCCCCGCGTGATGGGTTGGCTAAAGGTTGCCCCACACATCGGGCATGTCGTAGGTGCTTCGGCAATTGCATCCACCGTCGCCTGATCGCGTTGCAAGCCGCGCTCTTTCTCGATTTCACCAGTATTTGCTTGTTGCAATTTACCAGCAAAAAATTGAGCATTAATGCCCTCTTTGACCTCAATGGTTGTTTCGCCAAAGGGTGCACCCGAACCAAAACGCATGTGGATAAGATCAATACCACCCAACAAGCCTTTTTTCTCAGATTCAACGCCTTCTAGTGCACCAAGCGGGGCTTCCCACAGCAAGCCTTCTTGCTTCTTGCCGCCCATGCCCAACATGCCGCCCTTCTTTTCGCTTTGTTCCATAAGGACACGATGACTGGTGATATAGAAAAAGCCATCGGGGTCGTCTTTCTTCTTCCCCGATTGTTTCCACTCGGCTTTAACAACCATATAGACATCTTCGCCGGCCAAAAAGGGAAAAGTCGCGCTTTCGGCACGCTCTAAATAAGTCTCAATTTCTTTAATTTGAGCGATGGTCTGCGAAACATTTGAGGGCACAGTGCCATATAAGCCTGTAATCCGTTGTTTGGCATTTTCAATAGAGCCTTTGGCGCGAGTCATGGCGTTTTCAAGTTGATTAACCACGCCCTCAATTTGTGCTTCATTGGGGCCACTTGCCACCGATTGGTTGGCAGCAAAAGCGGCCTGCAACGACGCGTCCGATCCACTTTTTGTGGGTTGGGCTTGGCCCAAAGCACTCATCATGGCGCTGGCCCCGGCCCCACCAACGCCCTTTGCCTTGGGTGGCTCTGGCTCTACCTCGACAGCTTTTTTCACAATATCTGCAAGGCTCATACCATTACTCTTTTTGGGGCTAACCGACACAGCAGCATTACCAGAGCCACTCACTAAGGCACTATCCAGTTCATCCCACAGCCGATCTAATGCTTCAACTTCGCTTTGGGCATTGATCAACTCTTGACGAATAGCTTGTTGAATTTCGGCGCGCACTTCTTCCCACTGTGTGCCCAAGGTCTCGGCCTTATGCTCTAAATAATTGGCATAAGCATAGCGGCGTGTGCGAATAGCAGCGATTTGGCCGGGCAAACCCGCAATCGTCGTGGCGGTATCACCTAGTGTTTTAGTAACATCGGTCATTGAGACCGCTTCTAGTAGCGCGTCATAGGCGCTGCGTAGCTCGGTGATACGGGCTTGCAAGACTTCGTTAATGCTCATGAGATATACTCCTATTTTAAATTTATTAAAGTTCGTTTTCACCAACTGCATAACGCAGATAGGCTTCCATAAAAGAATCTAGATCGCCATCCAACACAGCCTCTACGCGGCCAGTTTCGTGCTGGGTACGCATATCTTTCACTAATTGATAGGGGTGCAATACATAAGACCGAATTTGATTACCCCATTCTGCACTAATATGATCGCCTTTAATTTTGGCAAGGGCTTCATCGCGCTCTAGCTGTTCTTTAGCAACCAAGCGTGCTTTCAGCACTTGCATAGCCCGATTCATATTTTGTAGTTGGCTACGTTGGTTTTGGCAAGATACTACAATTCCGGTGGGTAAATGCTTAATACGCACAGCCGTATCGTTCTTTTGAACATGCTGACCGCCTGCGCCACCTGCCCGAAACGTCTCTATTTCAAGGTCTTTCTCGTTGATTTCAATGTCTACATCGGTTTCTAAATCGGGCCATACCTCAACCAGCGCAAACGATGTATGTCGGCGGTTGTTGGCATCAAATGGGCTAATCCGTACCAAGCGGTGCACGCCGCGTTCGGCCTTCAAATAGCCATAAACCCAATCACCTTTAATAGAAATTGTAATGCTCTTCAATCCAGCCTCTTCGCCTGCCAGTTCAGACTCGACCTCAGTCTTAAACCCGTGGCTGTCTGCCCAACGCAAATACATACGGGTTAGCATTCCAACCCAGTCTTGCGAGTCGGTTCCGCCAGCGCCGGCATGAATCGCCAAAATTGCATTTTGATTGTCGTACTCTCCGTTTAGCATAGCATGAAACATGAGTTTTTCGACAACAGCCGTCAGGCGCTGTGCTTCACTAGCCAAGTCAGCTGCTAGGCTGCTATCGCCTAATTCGGCCAATTCTAGGTTATCTTCTAATTGCTGAAGCGCCGTTGTCCATTGCTCAACCTCGTTTCGCAACTTGGCCATGCGCTGCATGACTTGTTGGGCTGCACCGGAATCGTTCCAAAACTCTGGGGTGCTAGATTGCGCTTCTAAATCAGCCAATTCTACTTGCTTACTAACGATGTCAAAGACGCTCCATTAAAGATTCGACCCGAAGACGCATATTGTTCAATTGGCTAATCAGATTTTCCATTTAGGTTTCATCCTCGTTATCAGTTTCTGTGCTTACGCCTTCAAACAGGCTATCTACAAAACGCGCTGGATCAAAGGGAACCAAGTCAAAAATGCTTTCCCCAATCCCTATATAATGAATGGGCAGCCCCAATTCTTGCTGAATGGCGAATATCATACCACCCTTCGCCGAACTGTCGAGCTTGGTTACAATTAAGCCCGTAACGTCTACCATTTCCCGAAAGTTCTTGGCCTGAGACAAAGCATTTTGCCCAGTTGTGCCATCCAAAACCAATAAGGTTTCGTGAGGTGCATCTGGAATGGCTTTGGTAACAACATTGCTAATTTTCTTCAACTCTTGCATCAGGTTAAAATTAGAATGCAAGCGCCCTGCTGTGTCAACAATCAGTATTTCGGCATGGCGGGCGCGGGCCGCCTCGACTGCGTCATAAACAATTGCACCGGGATCCATGCCCGGCTTGCCAGCAATAACCGGAATATCTGCACGTTCGCCCCAAATTTTTAGTTGATCAATGGCGGCGGCCCGAAACGTATCGCCGGCCGCAATAATGGTCTTCCGATTGTTCAGTTGCATACGCCGTGCCAACTTGCCAATAGTTGTGGTTTTGCCAGAGCCATTTACGCCCACAATCATAACAATTGATAAGGGCCGGCCACTAATGTTAAGCGGCTGGGGTGCAGCCAGCAGGTTTTTTAGCTCGTCTTTTACCAACGCATTAAGCTGATCGGTACGCGAAACACGCTCTTTGCGGGCGCGGGTTTGCAGGCTTTCGATCAAGGTCAGCGTGGTGGCAACGCCCATATCGGCTTGCAGAAAGATTTCTTCTAGTTCGTCCCATGTTTCGGGGGGATTTTGGAATCCGTGTTTTTCGAGGAG
>CAZLPC010000363.1:1554-3740 GCA_964561305.1 uncultured Anaerolineae bacterium | reverse complement strand
AAGGCTATTGGTGGAGGCTAAATCGGACAGCCACTGTTCATTATTACGCTCAAATTGCATAATCTTCACCTTCTTCCAGACCCATTCGCCCTATTTTGACAAGCAACTAAGACTGAAACAGTGTAGCGGGTAAATGTTGCAAAATAATTTCAAAATCTTGTGTGTCGCGCACAAAGTCTAGGGGTGTGCAATCAATCGTCACAATTGGCGAACTTTGCCACGCCGCCGCCCACTCATCGTATCGTGCATTGAGTTGAGCCAAATAATCAATCGAGATTTGGCGCTCATAATCGCGACTACGTTGGGCGATGCGCTCGGCCAAAACGCCCACCGAAGCCTGCAAATAGATCAATATATCGGGGGGCGGCAACAAATATTGCACGCCATTATACAACCCCTGATATGTCTGATAATCGTGCTCTGAGAAGTGGCCTTGTAAATATAAGTTATGGGCGAAAATTTCGGCATCTTCATAGATACTACGATCTTGAATAACGGGTTGGGTAGCCTCTGCCATTTGTTGATAGTGCTCTAAGCGCCGTGCCAAAAAATAGACCTGAGAGTGAAAACCCCATTGGCGCATATTGGTATAAAAATCAGCAAGATAAGGATTGCCATCTACGCTTTCCAAAAGGCGTTGCCAGCCGAAACGTTCACTTAGCCGATGGGTAAGACTACTTTTGCCCACGCCGATGTTGCCTGCAATTGCAATGAGTGGTACGTTTTTTGAAATTACCATGTGCGCTGCTGATTCAGTTTCATTTTTTCAATATAAGCCGCTTCAAGATCAACCCCTACATAGTTAGCCAGTTTCAAAAGAAAAGCCAATACATCGGCGAATTCATCTTGTAGGTCATGGGTGGGCGTGTTTTCGATGCCTTGTTGGTTGGCGATTTTTGCCCATTGCACCAGTGCTTTGGCTAGCTCGCCAATTTCTTCTTGTAAAAGGGTGAAATTTAAGAAAACATCAGTATCAAAGCCTTTTTCATGATCAAAAGCGTGATGAAACCGCTGAAAGTCGACCAAACGCCGCGATGTTGCTTCAATTTCTAAGGGGTTAATGGGCGCGGCAAATGTTCCGGTGTTGGTCATTGCCGTATCCATACCCGGCAGTGCTGTTTGCTGGGGGCCATAGCCCAACGCGCCCCGTACTTGCTGAATAACAAAGGTGCGGTCGGCCTCGTTCTTCACAAAATCTAGCGCCGACATTTCAATAGTGAGCAGTGGTGTTTCAGTATAGGTGCTGAAAAATTGATCATAAGCGCCGCGTAGTTGCTCGATATAAGCTACTTCCATATTACGTTCATAAGGACGGTCGCGGCGGGCAATTTGCGACATTAGCAGCGCTGTACCGGCCCGCAAATAAACCACCAGATTGGGCTTGATCACGGTGGCAGCCAGCGCATCATAGACCCGATCATAGGTGGCCAGCTCATCGCCGGCCAAGTTTTGTTGGGCAAACAAGCGATCTTTACCAAAAATATAATCGCTAAATAATGGACGGCCAAACCCACTTAGACGTTGTTGTTGATTATACCGACTGAGCAAGAAGAAAACCTGTGTTTGGAAAGCATAGCGGGCACGGTCTTGATAGAATTTGGCCAAAAATGGATTGGCCTCAAACTCTTCTAACACCAATGCCCCGCCAAATTCTTGGTTTAAATAACGGGCAAGGGTAGTTTTGCCCACCCCAATTACGCCTTCAATGGCGATGTAAAATGACATAACTATCCCCTAGTGGTGCTTAGGTATTGACTTCGCGGGCGAGTGCGCTGGCCAACTGTGCGCCAATAAGTTCAACTTGTAATAGCGATTCGGTGCTGATGTCGCGCTCTTGGTTATGGCAGGCCATAATGACCCCAAACCGAATATTGTTGCCCACCGCCACACACATACCTTCCCGAAAGCGTCCCCGCGCCACAAACGGATGATTGAGTTCATCATCTTTTCTGAATATTTTGGCTTGGCCGGTTTGGGCTGCCCAGCCCACTATGGTTTTATCATAGCTTAACTTCGTAGGAGCCATCTTGGTTACTTGATCATCGCCGACTTGTGTCACCAAAGACATGCTAGGGGGTTCGGTGGGGGTCAGGTTAAAAAAGGCAACGTAATCATAGCCAAGTTCGGCCACTGCATCTACGGCGGCGCGTGTTTTTGCCAAAGAGCCTTTGGCTTGCATAAGCGCC
>CAZLPC010000363.1:318-1544 GCA_964561305.1 uncultured Anaerolineae bacterium | reverse complement strand
CACGTTGCGTACCGATGGCAAAGAATCGGCACGCAATGTTTCTAGGCGGCGATCTTCGACCAATGTCTTTATCTTTTTAATGAGTTCGTCGTTTTCAAAAGGTGTATTAGAGACATCATCGGCTTGGCCCGGCAAGCTGAAATCGGCTTCTTCATCAATTTCAATAATGAGCAGATGCGGGTAACGTTGCCGCAGTTCTTTGATGAGCGTGTGAATATCGCCAAGGGTGTTGTCAATGACCAACACGCTGGTACTAGATGCACGCTCTGCTAACACACCGCGTAGCTGATCGAGATTGCTGGCGAGAGTTAGGTTAAACGATGGTTCGGCAGACAATCCATCACGATAACGCACGGTTTGTCGCAACTGGACGGCGACAAGGATATTAATACCAGACATGGATGACCTTTGCTATCAATTGGCAAATAAGCCTAACTGCTTTTGTCACCCATTATGAATAGCTTGAGAGGTGTTGGCAAGTACCTATGACACTTTAATGGGAATAATAATTTGAATTTTTGTCCCTTGTTGTGGGGCACTCATAACATTCATAAAACCCCGCAAGCGCCGAATCCGTTGGGCCATATTGCCCAACCCAAAGTGGCTATCATCGTGCATTTTGTTAGTGTCCATGCCAATGCCGTTGTCTTCAATAGTCAAATACAGTTCCTCATCTTCTAGGCGCACAATAATACTGGCCTCGGTGGCTTGGGCATGGCGGGCGATGTTTGCCAGTGCTTCGCGGACAACTTGTGCCAATGAGTGGCGTTGGTTATCTGTTAGATTAGGGAGCGTATCGGGTAAGTTAATATTGACTTTTACACCAGAAAAGTCGCGGAAGTGGGCGGCCAAGTTTTGAATGTGTTGTTGAAACGACATCGCTTGTAGCACATCTGCATTGTTAAGATCACGGATATAGAGGCGGATATTTTCGATGATGCTGTTTAGATTGTCCACGATTTGCATAAAATGAGATTTGCCTTGCTCATCAATTTGAACCATGCCACGAAAGATTTCGAGTTTCATCCCGACGGCATAAATTTCTTGGATAATGCCATCGTGTAGCTCCATGCTGATACGGTCGCGCTCGTTACGTAACGCAGCGGCTTGTAGCTGTTGATGTAACTGCGAGTTTTCGATGGCGATAGCAGCAAACGAAGCAAACAGCACTAGCAGGTTTTCGTCAATTTCGTTAAAAGGTTGTCCATCAAGGCGATCACAAATAT
>CAZLPC010000363.1:0-308 GCA_964561305.1 uncultured Anaerolineae bacterium | reverse complement strand
AAGCCGCTGGTTGTTGCGCCCAATAATGGGCACACCCAAGAAGCTAGTCATGGTGGGGTGGTTGCTGCAAAAACCCGACGAGCGTGGATCGCTTTGCAAGTCGGCGAGCCGTATGGGATGCTCCACTTGTAACAACGCCCCCAACAAGCCGCGCCCATGCGGTTCGTGATCAATTTGCACAGCAAGTTGTTTTTCTAGACCCGAGGTAATGAAAGCCCGCAAGCCTGTGCCATCGCGTGAAGGTACGCCAAGCGCTGCATATTTGGCTCCTACCATGTTTCGTGCAATATCGGCAATGTTTTGCAAGG
>CAZLPC010000362.1:0-3749 GCA_964561305.1 uncultured Anaerolineae bacterium | reverse complement strand
TACAGAATATGAACGAGTCGGGATTATTCAGCCCAGTGAACGCTATTTTGTTATCGGGACAAACCTTGATTGGTATCAAATTGAGTATGCCAACGCACCTAGTGGTGTGGCATGGGTCTTTAATGATGTAGTAAATATCTTTGGCGAGTCCAACCAAGTCTCTAATGTGTCGCAAGGGGAAGTGCCTACACTTGACCCACGAATTGCCGCCCAAATTGGCACACTGCTGGCCGCAACACAAACACCGGGCGGTTTGCTGACACTTACCATACAAGCCCAGCTATCTCAACAAGGTATCTTCACCACTACACCAGAGCCAACCACTACACTTGCCCCCGGCGAACGGTTGCCGACCTTCACGTTTCCGCCGTTTACCGACACGCCCATTTCTATCGAGCAATTGCAAAACCGACGAGTAGATGTGGGGACGGCCAACGAAGACCCGTTTGCTCCGGCTGTGCCTGTGTTGGGACTAATTGGGCTGGGCACTTTGGGCCTAATTGTGGGCATCTTCCGCCGCTTATAGGGCTAGGCGCTAATCATAGGGGTCTTTTGGACAAAGGCCCCTTGTTCTGCCGCTTTAAGCATAAAGTCGGCCACATCAGCGCGGGAAATTTGCGTAGTCATATTTGCATCCCCCACATGCCCCACTTCAACTTTGCCTGTATGGGGAGCATTAATCAGACGTGGCGCACGCACAATTGTCCAATCCACATTAGACTGACGCACACGCTCTACATACGCCATGCTGTCTTCATACACCCTACGCGCTGTCAGCTTTAACAGCGTGCGAAAGATGTGATCAACTAACTTCGGCTGATCTTCGGGCATTTGCACCCCTGCGCCCGTTAGGGTAATCAGGCGTTGGACATTATGCTTTTGCATCGCGTTCAAGATATTTTCAATTGCACGCATCTGTAAATCAGGCGCAGACCCCTTGACATGGCCAATGGTGTTTAAAACTACATCTGCTCCTGTGATGGCTTTTTCTACATCAGCAGGGTTCATAATGTCACCCTCGATCACAGTTAATTGAGCATCTTCCAAGCCTAGCTTGGCGCGGTTTCGCACCAAAGCGGTAACTGTGTGTCCGGCAGCAAGGGCTTGTTCGGTTAAAGGCTTGCCTGTGCGCCCACTTGCGCCAAAAATAACCAATTTCATTGAGCCATCTCCTCAACTTGTTGTAATACTTGACTGAAAATATGAGGGGGTTGTGCGCCCGACAGCGCAAGTTGATTGTTAAACACAAACAACGGCACACCTGTTACACCAACCCGATGTGCCAACTCGACCTCGGCCAACACTTCAGCGCGTTTTTCGCCATTTTCTAGCTGTTGGCGAATGTCGGCAATCGGCAATCCTGCCTCGCCTGCAATTTTTACCAGTTCGTCAAGATCGCCAATGTTACGGGCATCCTCAAAATAGGCTTTGTAGATAGCATCTATCATTGTTTCTTTTTGATCATGGGGTGCCAGAGCAATAAGTTGATGCGAGAGCAACGTGTGGGGTGCATACGTGATCGCTTCAAAATTAAAGGTTAGGCCAACAGCCTTGCCCGCCTGACGGGGGCCGTCAAAAAATTGCTCTAGGGTAATGCGGCCACCACCTTTGTTAAGCATGTGAGTGCGAAAATCGCGGCCTTCGAGCGGCACGCTAGGGTCTAAAAAAAAGCTGAGATAGCGCACCGAAACCGGGCTGCCTTGCCAGCTTTCTAGGGCAACTTTCAAATTTTGCTTACCAATGCGACACCATGGACACACTGTATCGTGAAAAATATCAATTTGCATAACGTTTTAAATAGCTCCTTTGGGTTGATAGATTGTATTTAGATAGTAAAATTATAGAAATATGTATCAGATTTAGCGATACGCACATTCTCGTAACTAGGTTACAAAAAGGTACTGTAAAATGTCGGTCGAAATAGAGCGCTGCCCCGTTGAAGTGACATTAGGCGTTATTGGTGGCAAGTGGAAGCCGTTGATTGTTTATTATCTCTTGGAGGAAACCAAGCGATTTAATGAGCTACATCGCTGCATTCCATCGGTCACGCGCCGAATGTTAACCAAGCACCTGCGCGAGCTAGAACAAGATGGCATTGTGAAGCGTGTAGTATATGCCGAAGTGCCGCCAAAGGTCGAATATTCATTGACACCTTTGGGGCAGAGCCTTCATGCTGTGCTGGACAAAATGCTGGAATGGGGGATTACCCATCAAAGCACTGTTCACCTCTCCCAACATTCAAGTAGAGAAAGCAACGAAGGTATCGACAGGTAGGCGCAAGAAAAGCATCGTGTAGCGGTGATTGTGTAGATATACCAGATCTCATATACTGGGAATATCGGTGATTTACGGCTAAATAGCCAAGGAAAAACTCTATGGACACGTTTTTTCGGTTGTTTATCACGGCAATATTTTGGGTCGGCGCATACACAATATTTAACATGGGGGCGACGGTTGCACGCACACGTAAGGTACTTGATAGTAATCCAACGCAGATTGCCCGAGGCGAAATCACAAAAGAAGGGGGCGAGCGACTAACTAGTCATCGTGCAAAGACTTACGTTACACACTATTCATACCAAGTGGGGGATGCTAGCTTTGACGATCGGTACATTGGGCGTTTAAAGCGCGAGCCTGATGGGGGTTTGGCGGTGCAGTATCTCGTGGCTGATCCAAGTGTGCATGAAGTTGTCGGTAGCTATAACAAACTTGGCGCACAAGTTATCTTTACTTATGCACTGGCACTAGGATTTGTTGTCGTTGGTGTTGTTTTTTTGCTATTTGTAGAGATGTAGACCAAACTCAGTAGATCAGATTTTCCGAAGAAAGCATGGGCGAACACACAGGTATCGCCATGCTACAGAATGGCGCGGCCATGCGGTTTTCGCGGTGTAAGGGCTGTGCCTATGTGCCAGCCCAAGATACAAATTGTGATCTACTGAAACTTCCTTATTGAATACTGAAAAATGCACCTATCGTCACAACGAGCAACACGAAAACAGGTGCAATAGTGGCTTTCGTCCAAAGTGGTGATAGAATCTGCGCGGATTCAGAGATAGGTTCGCGTAGGGCCCGCACCACCTGAATGGCCACAATTAGCACAAAAATGCTGATAGTGACACGGGTTAGCCACGCCATAGCTAGATAGTCGGCGTTGCCCACTGCCCTCGACAGATCATCCAAGATTAACATATTGGCGTACAAAAACACAGCTTGCATGGTTAAGCCCGGCCAGCCATTGCGGGCCAAAGCGGACAAATAGCCCCCCACCAAACCCGCCAAACCATAACCGATAAATCCGCTTGCACCTTGCCCAAAAATAATCATCCCTACCAAGCCAAATAAATACCCCATCAGCAGGGCCAATTGCCAAGCAGGCCACTGTTGCAAGCGCCAGCTTAATAGGCCCCACATCGAAACCAAAAGCAATACAGGCAAAATAACGACATCGGCAATCACCAATATCGGCCACACATCCGCCAAATTTTCAGGGCGATAAATGGCCGGCGGCACATAAGCATCTGGCAACAGTTCATCTTGCACAATAGACATTAGCCACCATGCCAACAGCCATGTCGCCAAAGCGGCCATTGTGCTGGCCACAATTATCACCGAGTTGGGATCACGCCCGATGACATCGCGCACATTCCACCCGCCCCATAAATAAAGAAAAAGCATCGGCCCAGCAAAAGCGGCCGACATCAAGACAGTACGCGGCACAATGGCTGTACTGTCTTGATATAAGACAG
>CAZLPC010000361.1:0-3751 GCA_964561305.1 uncultured Anaerolineae bacterium | reverse complement strand
ATCTGCTCTATGCCAAGCTAGTGCCCAGCTTGATTCAGCAGGCCTGCCCTTTATCTAAGCCGACCACCCGCAATCATGACAATAGTCTGGTAGTCGAGTCGGTGGAAGATGGGCGTTTGTTGGGCCATTTGGGTATTTCAGAAGGCCGCAGTGGGTTGCTGATTCGGCCCTTGTTGCATCCAGATGTTTATGAGGAAGCCACAGGGGTTTTTCAGCACGCCCTTTCTTTTTGGCCAAGGGCCGAACGCCTGCCGTTGTATGTGTGTATTCGATCTTATCAAGAGTGGTTGGGTATGCCCCTAGAGGATGCTGCCATGTATCACATAGATCGACAACTATTGTTCGTTAAACATACAGCGATACGTGTGAAGCCTTCCTTTGAACGGGCGATGTCAGAGCTGGCTACGGTTGGTTTAGGTAAATGGGTCAATAGTCGAGATATTGAACTACATCCAGATCAAAATAGGTGATCCTACTCTATGGAATATCGTATAACGGATGACATTGAAAAGCTGATGGCGGTGCTGCCAGACAACCTTGCTTATGCTATCGAGCAGATCGGTAGTCCGGACGATTTAATTGAAATCGTTGTTGACCTTGGCCGCCTGCCAACAGCCCGCTATATCAATCGGACTGAAATCTTAAGCGACCGCGAGACCAACCACGCCGACATCGAATATATTGTGTCGCGTTTGGGTGGGTTTGATGCCGACAATCGCGGCGGGATCGAGCGCACCCTGCATCGCATTAGCGCCATTCGAAACCGCGCTGGCGATGTTGTGGGCCTTACCTGCCGTGTTGGGCGGGCGGTCTATGGCACGATTGATATTATCGAAGACATTATTCGCTCAGGACGCAGTGTGCTCATTTTGGGTGCGCCGGGCGTGGGCAAAACCACCATGCTGCGCGAAGCTGCCCGCGTTTTGGCCGATTCGCATCGTGTGGTAATCGTAGATACTTCTAATGAAATTGGGGGCGATGGAGACATACCTCACCCTGCCATTGGTTTATCGCGGCGGATGCAAGTGGCCCAGCCCACCTTACAACACGAGGTGATGATTGAAGCCGTCGAAAACCATAACCCACAAGTCATTGTGATTGATGAAATAGGGCGCGAACTAGAAGCCCAAGCCGCTCGTACTATTGCCGAACGGGGCGTGCAACTGATTGGCACAGCCCACGGCAATACTCTAGAAAACTTGATGCGTAACCCGACGCTTTCGGACTTGGTGGGCGGCATTCAATCCGTTACCCTTTCCGACGAAGAAGCGCGGCGGCGGCGTACCCAAAAAACCGTGCTAGAGCGTCGCTCGCCACCAACTTTTGATGTACTAATCGAAATTCAGGCTCGCCATCGGATGGTGATTCATGAAGACATTGCACTATCGGTAGATAGCCAATTGCGCGGCCAGCCTATGCCCGCCGAGCTGCGCTATCGAGACGAAAATGATGCAGTGCAAAAAGAGATGGTGATTCCTGTATTAGAGGAAAACGGACGGCAAACGGCGGGCTCTCAGCGAGGCGCAGATTATGTGACCTTTGGTGCGCTAGGCGGCCAAGGCCGTCCCTCTGCGCCACGCCAAGAAGCTGGCTATCGGCCTTTAACCGAGGGCGAGCGCCAACCGCGCCCACGTCCACGCGAGGGGCTTTCTGCTGAAAATGGCAATGGCGGGCTGCACCCACCCAAAAATGGCACTTTTAACGAACCCATAGAAGAGACAGTTGTGGTTCGGTCGGCTGCGCCGCGCTTGGGTCGCAATGTTCGTGTCATTCATGTTTATGCCTATGGTATGGGGCACACCCGCATCATCGAAATGGCCAAGCAATTGGGTGTACCTATTGAAATGGTCGAAGACATGCGAAGCGCCGATGTGTTGGTGACAATCAAGACCTACTATCGCCGTCGCCCCAAGCTAATTTTGGATGCCGAACGCCGCAATATCCCGATTCATGTGTTGCGGGCCAATACCGATACTCAAGTCGAGAACTTTTTGATCGATCTGTTTCAATTGGACATGCAAAAAGAAGATGATCCATTTGAAGCCGCTATGGACGAAGTACAACAGGCGATCATGCGCGTGCGGTCGGGCACAGACTCGGTGGATTTATTGCCACAAGCCGCTCACATTCGCCGTCGGCAGCACGAAGCCATTCGGGCCGAAAACTTGGCTTCGCACAGCTATGGGCGCGAGCCAAAACGGTATGTGCGTGTGTTCCGCGAAGAGATCAACTAAACCTGCATCCTGTCCCTAACAAATGGGGCAGGATGCTTGCTTAGTAGAGGAGATTTAGCTTGCGTAATCGCGTTTTAAAGTGGGGGGGGGTAGCCATGGCCATATTGTTGGTGGCGATGGCAGGTTTATATTATCTGGGTAGCCAAAACCAACGGGTAAAAGCTGCTACTAGTGCGCCCCAACTTGTTTGGGTGGGTGAACCTTTTACCATCACCATCACGCTAAAAAACCAAACCAACACGGCGCAAGAACTGGTTAGCATCAGCCTTGATAAAGCGATCTTAGACGATGGGCTGCACATAAACGCAACCATGCCAGCCTATCGTACTAGCGAGCGCGAAGGCGCGTGGACATCTTTTATTTTTGCGCGACGACGACGGCCTATGTTGCCGCCTAATGGTGAAGATATAGTGCGCTTAACCCTTATTGCACAAACCAGTGGGCGCTATGATACCGACGTTGTGTTATGGTTTAATAATCAACTTCAGGGGGTTTTTGTGTCAGTCAATGTTGAGGCTGTGCCGCATCCTACCCCTTGGCTAGGACGCTAGGCAGGCGATGTTTATCACATTTGAAGGGCTGGATGGTAGCGGCAAAACGACCCAAATTAAACATTTGTTGGCATTTTTACAAGCGAACAACCAGCGTGTTTATGCCACCCGCGAGCCCGGCGGCACAGCCATTGGCGACGCTATCCGCGATGTTTTGCACGATATGAAACACGCCGAAATGCATCCCCGCACCGAGCTATTGCTGTTTGTGGCCTCAAGGGCCCAGTTGGTTAGTCAAGTGATTCGGCCGATGCTACAAAGTGATGTGGTAGTGGTTTCAGATCGCTTTGCCGACTCAACATTCGCCTATCAAGGCTATGGACATGGCCTACCTGTGAACACCCTGCAACAACTGATTAACTTTGCCACCGATGGCCTGCGACCGCATTTGACGATTTATTTAGACATTCAGCCAGAAATAGGCTTACAGCGGCGCTATCAGGCTGCGGCCCAAGGCGAAGAGTATAATCGGTTGGATGCCCACAGCAAGGCTTTTTATCAACGGGTTTATGGAGGGTATCAGGCCTTAATTGCGGCCGAACCAGACCGTTGGGTGGTGGTTAATGCAGGCTTAAGCCCCGAAGAAGTGGCCGCCCAGATCCGCGAGATCGTGTCAGCGCGGTTGGCATAACACGATCTAACGCGAAAATTGAATGACTTTGCGGCGAATGTCATCGGCTTTAAGGCGCAAGGCGGGGTTGGCGGCAATTTGTTTAGCAAGTTGGTTATAGCTGCGTAAAACGGTGCTGTGGGTGCGCCCACCCATTGCCATGCCAATTTCTGGCCATGAGGCTGCGGTCTCTTGGCGGGCGATATAAATGACCCACTGCCGTGCTGTCGTGGCTTTGCGGTTGCGGCTTTCGCTCATCAGTTCTTGCAGGTCTAGCTGCATCACGGCGGCGGCCCGTTCGATTACTTGTGAAACTGTTAGGCGGCGTTGGATAGCTTTAATGTCGCGTTGTAAAG
>CAZLPC010000360.1:2422-3754 GCA_964561305.1 uncultured Anaerolineae bacterium | reverse complement strand
CATCATTTCGCGCACACGCTGATTGGTCATGTTATGGGTCATGGCACGGTCTACAGCCCGCCGCGTCAACAACCCAATCACGCGATCCGCTTCAATGACTGGATAGCCCTCGTGACCTGAAATTTGCATTTTTTGGGACGCTTGTTGGGCGGTGGCATCGGCACTAATGGTTTCGATGCGCCCCGCCGACATCAACTCGGCCACAGAGGCGCTGGGGCTAATGGCACCGGGTAGTGCTGCCCGCACTTCTCGCAGGGCTGTTTCTAAGTCAGTTTGGCGTAACAAGGCCGCTGCTGCCCTTATATGCCCGCCACCGCCCAAGACTGTGGCCACTTGGCCCGCGCTTACCTCATCTAAGGTGCTACGCCCGACAACTTGCACATCATCACCCATCTGAATCAGCAGAAATAACGCGCTGGGATCATAAAGGTTCATAATGTGATGGGCAAGGCGCGAGACCCCTTCGATTTGGCGCGGTGCTTTGGCAGTTGCCAACAAAATAGGGTGGCCACCGATCACTTCTAGGGCAGCCGACTGGCGCAACTGCTCATAAATATCCCAGTGGGTTTCTTCAAGTGGATACGTCAAAAACTCGCGTAAAATATCGAGATTTGCTCCGTTTTCTAGCAGCCACGCGGCGGCGTGCATGTCGCGCACAGTGGTGCTGCCAAAGGTTAGGCTGCCGGTATCTTCATAAATGCCCAAAATTAATGCCGTTGCTTCTAACGCTGTGACCGCAAGTGCTTGTTGGCGCATTATTTCCACCAACAAGGTGGTGGTTGCCCCCACGCTATCTATCACAGTAACAAAATGTTCTGGCAGATCGGTGCGGCGCTGATGGTGATCAAAAATATGCACGGTTGCTGTTGCGCCGATGGGCGGCAAGGCATGATAGTTTTGGGTGTCTAGCAAGTAGACATCTGTCAATTGCAGGTCGGCAGGCAAGTCTTCTGGGGTAAGGGATGGCATTAGCCCTGCATAGAGCGTTAAAAACTTGCGGACATTTTGGCGCAAGCGCGGCGGCAACACCGGAATGGCCGTTGCGTCCAGTCGGTGCATAGCCAGCAACGATGCCATTGCATCAAAGTCGGCATTGTTATGCGTGAAGATCAACCGTTGCAGGCTCATGTTGTTGAGACAACGCCGCCGCTATTGTGGCGTGGGTGGCCGATGGGGTTTAATCGGCGTAGTATCGGTTTTGCTATGGGTGTCGCCCGCCGACTCATCGGTGCTGGGTTGGTCTACAGGGGGTGTTGGGGCCGCTGTAGGCTTGGTGTCGGGTGTGGTTTTCACTTCGCTAGCAGTGGGGGTTTCCGCAGCGTCGGTGGCGGC
>CAZLPC010000360.1:0-2412 GCA_964561305.1 uncultured Anaerolineae bacterium | reverse complement strand
CAGGGCCTCCCAGTCCCAGTCTGCCAGCGTCGGTGGCGGCGGGTTTGGCAGGTGTATCCTCATTAGCGTCATCATTGCTGGCACTGACAAATGTCATGGGCATGGTGCTGGCAGGTACCGCCGGTTTAGGTGCTTCAACAGGTGGCTTGGGTTCAGCAGGTTCAGCAGCTTTGGGTGCTTCAACTGGCTTATCCGCCTCGTCAGGCTTCGGTGTGGCACTGGTTTCAGGGGCTTTAGGGGCTTCAACAACCTTAGCGGCTTCGGGCACTTCAACAGCTTTTGGTGCTTCGACTGGTTTGGGTGTAGCCACAGGAGGAACCGTAGCGGTCGGCTTTTCGGCCACTTCTGCCTTGCTTGGCTCGGTTACAGGTTTGGGCAATGTGGGGGCTATGGCATTGGTTTGTTCAGACAACCGTTTTTGTTGAATATCACTGATGACAGTGGTTAGCAAATCAATATTAATCGGCTTATGCACAATATGATCCGCCCCCGCCTCGCGTCGCCGTTCTTCTAGGTCTATTGCATCATAAGCGGTCACGAAAATGATGGGCAAGTCTTTTAGAGTAGTGTGTTCGCGCATCATTCGGCATAATTGAAAGCCGTCGAGTTTGGGCATCATAATGTCCAAAAGCGCCACATCCACTTTTTCCACTTCGGCTAAAGTAATAGCCTCAGTAGAGTTTAGGGTCGTGATGGGTTCAAACCCTGTTAGCTCTAGCAATACCCGTAACAAATTGAGGGTATCGAGTTCGTCGTCTACCACGAGCACCTTAGTTGGCATGTGTTTTCCCTTCAAAATAATAATGAATCAGCACGATAGGCTGCTGCCGAATTGAACAACGCGACCGTCCCAAATGCTAATGCAGCATTGCGGTTATCATTGCCCTGCATGATGGCATAAACACCCGGCAGACTGATCACAAAGTAAAAGGTATAGAGATAGTATACCGTGCGTTGCGGCGATTCGCCCAACAAGCTTAATCCTATTGTGGCGGCAAATACGGCTGCGGCCAACCCAGTATTGACCCACATTGTCCCCCAAAAATTACCGCTAAGGGGTTGGTTTTGCCCAGCCAACACCGCCGCATACACGCCAACAATGGCGCTAAACAATACATAGGCGTTGCTAAAGCCGCCATGAATGACGAGCAGAAAGTCCGTCATGATCGTTGATCTATCCTTTGTTGGTTGCGCGTGCTTCGATTGTCTTCACCATCATAGCTAAATCATTTAAGATGTCTATAAAAAAATAGTATGAAAAAAGCAGAGTGAAAGCGCCACTCTGCTTTTGGTTGTTGGCCAATGCTATTGATTAGCTAGAGATAGTCGCGTAGGTTATGGGCCAAGCGTGGATGGCGCAAGCGGCGCAAGGCTTCTTTCTCTAGCTGACGAATGCGTTCGCGGCTAAGGCCAAATTTGTTTGCAATTTCCTCTAGAGTATGGGGTTCGCCGCCACCTAAGCCAAACCGCAAGCGCAGAATATGGCTTTGGCGCGGGGTAAGCTCGCTTAATACCTCTTCGATAGTTTCTTGCAACAAGTTTTGTGTAGCCACTTCAACGGGGCTAGGCGTGTCTTGATCTTCGATAAAGTCGCCAAACTCACTGTCTCCATCATCCCCAACGGGCCGCTCTAGTGCGATGGCGTGCTGGCTAGCGTCCATCATGGCGCGGACGTTTTCGGGCATAATTTCCATCTCTAGGGCAATTTCTTCTGGGCTAGGACGACGGCCCAGCCGTTGCTCTAGGGTTTGGGCCACCCGATACATCTGGCGGATGCGTTCGGTCATGTGAAGGGGAATGCGAATGGTACGGGTTTTTTGAGCAAGGGCGCGGGTGATGGCTTGCCGAATCCACCATGTGGCATAGGTGCTAAAGCGGTTGCCACGATTATAGTCGTACTTGTCTACAGCCCGCATAAGGCCCACATTGCCTTCTTGGATCAGATCTGGAAATGGAAGGCCTTGCCCCATATAGCGCTTGGCAATGCTGACCACAAGGCGCGTATTGGCGCGGCCCAAATGTTCGCGGGCAGCTTGGCCATCGTCAACAAAAATTTGCAACAAACCATGCCCTTTTTCAACACCCATTAGCGCAGCGCCAAAGTCAGTTGGGTTAAACACACCATTTGATAAATCTTGGCGTGAAAGGTGTTCGTGGGCCATCTCGACCCATTTAAACTCTTGGCGGATGGGTTGCAGAATAGTATCTATGTCTTGCAGTAGGGCGTTAAACTCGTCTAAGAGCCAAACCGCCAACTCGATTTCTGAAACATGTTGCACCACTTCGCGCACATCATCAAACACACGCCGATGCTGCAAAATAGCGACACAGTTTTCAGTAACTTTGTATTGAAGCTCCCTGTTGTTGTGAAGACGAGTGGGATCTTTTAGTAAGATATTGAGCTGAAGGATA
>CAZLPC010000359.1:1243-3775 GCA_964561305.1 uncultured Anaerolineae bacterium | reverse complement strand
CTTGTTTTTGACGGGCTTGGGCGTGCCCATAGCCCCGCTGTGGGCCCAAACCGACACCAATCTTGAGGTGCAAGTTGTGATCACAGGAATTGTGGCCATCAACCTGAACGAGGACACACCCATTATTGACGACGGCGAAGATGAAATGGTGTTTTTCTATGACTTGTATGAAGTAGATGGCGCGGGGAATGTGTTGCAGACGGCCAGCGCCAGCACCGCCTATGATTTTAGGCGGGGGGACCGCGCCGGTGGCAGAAATTTTGACCCTTTGACGCTGGTGGTTGCGCCCGACAGCCGCGTGATTTTTGTGATGCGGGCCATTGAGCAAGACACCAATATAAGCGATGAGGATGCACGCCGCTGTGGTGTGTCGGATGCGTTTGCCGTGGTGCAATGTATCTTTTTTGGCGATTGCTTCGGCTTGCTGAACCCCAGTTTGCTGCTGAACTGCTTAGGTACTGTCGGGGTGTTGTTGGTAGGAAGCAATGACGATTGGTTTGAAAATGCCCATGTCCAAATGATTGCAAATGAGCCGGCCGCGCCCGAATTGATCGACACCAAAATTGAGGATAAAGGCCGCAACTCGGCTGAATACGAGGTCGAGTATACGATAGTCCGCAACGCCACCAGCGCCAGCCCAGCGCGCGATGCCGCCACTCGCTATGTCTTTGTGGGGCGCATTGAGGACGGCAACGACACCGAGTTGTGGACGGTGAACTTCCGCTTGGGCGATAGCGTTACGATCCGCATGTCGCCGTTTTCGGGCGATTTAAATACGGCGGTGGCGTTATTAGATACAAACGGCGATGTGATCACCGAAAACGATGATGCCGACAACTTCGACACCACCAATTCGCTGCTGTACTATGATGTGCGCGTTGGCGCAACCTACACCATCCGCGCCGAACGTGGGCATGGCGACACATCCGGCGACTACATTATAGAAGTGCTGGTGGATTAGACGCGCCATCATCAAATTCTAACGCGAATTTTGCACCCTCATACTACAGAGTCGGGCACAAAACTGGTAAAATTTGCCGAACATGTGTATATAACAACCCAAATAGGATTTTCCCCATGACAGTATTACATGGTTTTGAATTGGTGTGGGAGCGCGACATCCCCGAACTCGACACATCAGCCAAACTGTTTAGGCATGTGCAAACCGGGGCCGAGTTGCTCTCGTTAGAAAACGACGACGACAACAAAGTGTTCGGCGTTACCTTCCGCACCTTGCCCACCGATAGCACCGGCCTGCCCCACATTCTAGAGCATGTGGTCTTAAGCGGCAGCCGCAAATATCCGGTTAAGATGCCATTTTTAGAGATGGTGAAAGGATCGCTGCACACCTTCTTAAACGCCATGACCTATGCCGACAAGACCGTTTATCCGGTGGCCAGCACCAACCGCAAAGACTTTTATAATTTGGTGGATGTCTATTTGGATGCGGTGTTTCATCCCAACATTACGCCCGAAACCCTGATGCGCGAAGGCTGGCACTATGAATTTGACGAGGACGGCCAGATCATTTTTAAGGGGGTGGTGTTTAACGAAATGAAGGGCGCATACTCATCGCCCGATAATGTGTTGGGGCGCTGGAGCCAGCAATCGGTTTTCCCCGATAATGTGTATGGTGTAGACAGTGGTGGCGACCCCGCCGACATTCCGAACCTGACGTATGAGCAGTTTCGCGCATTTTACGAGACCTATTATCACCCCTCAAATGCCCGCATTTGGTTTTATGGCGATGACGACACCGAGACCCGCTTGCAGTTTGTGAACGATGTGCTAAAAGACTTTGATCGGCGCGAGATAGATGCCAACATTGCCTTGCAAACCCCCTTTGAAGAGCCGCGCCGCTTGGTCTATTCTTATGATGCAGCCGCCGTAGAGGATGAAGAACCCAAAGCGCTGATCACCATCAATTGGATGCTGACGGACTCGTTAGAGCCGACCGACTTGATGAGCCTGAACTTGCTATCGCGCTTGTTGCTAAACACATCGGCGGCCCCGTTGCAAAAAGCCCTGATTGATAGCGGCTTGGGCGAGGACGTGATTGGTGGGGGGCTAGAAAGCGATCTGCGCCAAAAGGTCTTTAGCGTGGGCTTGCGCGGCGTAAATATGGACGATGCCCATCAGGTCGAAGATTTTGTGGTGGATGTGTTGCGCCAAATTGTGGCCGATGGTATTGATCCCGACCAAATTGAAGCCACCATCAACACCTATGAATTTCGGTTGCGCGAGCTAAACACTGGCGGCTTTCCTAAGGGGTTGTTGTTGTTATTTAATGCGCTAACCACATGGCTCTATGACGGCGACCCGGTGGCCCCGTTGGCGTTTGAAGCGCCGTTGGCGGCGATAAAGCAAGCCCTAACCGACAACCCGCGCTATTTTGAAGACCTTATCCAATCGGCATTGGTGGACAACCCACATCGGGTGACAGTGCTTTTGAAGCCCGACGAAAACCATGGCCAACAACTGGAAGCAGCCGAACAAGTGCGCCTAGAAGAAGCCTATAGCGCCATGTCTGAA
>CAZLPC010000359.1:0-1233 GCA_964561305.1 uncultured Anaerolineae bacterium | reverse complement strand
GGGTGCGAGCCGAGGCCGAGCGCCTGCTGGCTATGCAACAAACGCCCGATAGCCCCGAAGCCCTCGCCACTATTCCGCGCCTGACCCTAGACGACTTGGATCGGGACATTAAGAGCTATCCGCGTGAAGACCACGAACTCGGTGGCGTTAAGACGCTTTATCACGATTTGCACACCAATGGCATTTTTTATGTGGATGTGGCGTTTGATATGTTTGCGCTACCCCAAGACTTGCTGCCCTACTATAGTATTTTTGAAGCCGCGCTGATTGATATGGGCACGGCCAAAACCGACTTTGTGAAGCTGACCCAACGCATTGGCCAGAAAACCGGCGGCATCTCGACGCGCAGCTTCATTTCGCATTCACGCCAACTAGAGCAAGATGTGGCTTGGGCCGTCTATCGGGGTAAATCCACGCTGCCGCACGTCGGCGATTTGCTCGATATTCTGCGCGAGACCTTGCTAGAGGTGAACCTAAGCGACCGCGACCGGATGCGCCAAATTTTACTAGAGATCAAGTCGGGCTTTGAGGCGGGGATTGTGCCCAACGGCCATGCAATTGCGATGTCACGGGTGGCCAGCCACTTGGCCCTAGACGCATGGGCCGAGGAACAATTGGACGGCGTAGACAACTTGCTGTTCTTGCGGCGCTTGCTGCACGAGATTGAGCAGGACTGGGATGGCGTGCAAGCGCGGCTAGAGCAAGTGCGCGACTTGATGCTGAACCGCAACGCCATGTTGCTGAATGTGACTACCGATGCCGAGAGCTATGCGGTGGCCCAACCCCATTTGGCCGCATTTGCTGAAGCCTTCCCGGCCAATCCGGTGCAGCGCCACACATGGACACGGCCCCAAATGCCCGCGCACGAAGGCCTCATCATTCCGGCCCAAGTGAACTATGTGGCTAAGGGCGGCAACTTGTTTGAAACGGGCTATGAGGTGCACGGCTCGGCGAATGTGAT
This sequence comes from uncultured Anaerolineae bacterium, assembly GCA_964561305.1. Classification (GTDB taxonomy): domain Bacteria; phylum Chloroflexota; class Anaerolineae; order Aggregatilineales; family J027; genus J027. Next base: position 272 of record CAZLPC010000359.1, on the reverse strand, counting down.
TAAGCGCCACATTGCGCTGAATCATTTATGGAACGAAATTCGGTTGCAGGGCGGGGCCTATGGTGGCGGCTGCCATTTCGACTCGCAAAATGGCGTGTTTGCCTTCTGGTCATATCGTGACCCCAATCTTGACCGCACGCTGGGGGTCTATGATGCCACGCCCGATGTACTGCGTAACGACCCCATAGATGACCAAACGCTAACTAGCGCCATTATTGGAGCCATCAGCGACCTTGACCAGCCGATGATGCCCGATGGCAAAGGCTATCAAT